>CAZLUY010000589.1:0-3366 GCA_964562785.1 uncultured Limnohabitans sp.
AAAAATCTGGAAGGTTTACCCCTTACCTTAATTCAAGGGGATGTGACAATTCCGGCTGATACAGATACTCTTGTAAGCAATTGTGATCTGGTCATTCATCTGGCGGCAAAAATCTCCATCCATGGTGACAAAGGTGGTGAGGTGGCCAAGGTAAATGTAGAAGGAACCAGGAATGTGGTGAATAGCTGTATAAAAGAAGGAGTTAAGCGACTGATCCACTTCAGCAGCATTCATACCATGGATCCTTTCCCTTTGGAAGAGGAGCTAAACGAAAGCAGAAGGTATGTGGAGAATGGGACAGACTATGATAATTCTAAAATTGAAGCTGAAAAGATAGTCTGGGAGGCTCAGGGAAAAGGGTTGGAGGTCAATATTATCTGCCCAACCTCGGTGTTTGGAGTCAATGATTTTTACCCTTCCCTATTGGGACAAGCCATCATTGACTTATACAAAGGGAAAATTCCTGCGCTTCCGCCAGGAGGATATGACTTTGTCAATGTCAAGGACATCATCTCAGGTACCTTGGCATTAATAAATAGTGATATCTCAGGCGAAAAATATCTCCTGTCAGGCAGTTTCAAAAAGGTGCAGGAATTGGCCGCAGCTGTGGGAAATCAAGCAAAAGTGAAAACTACTAACACCGTACTTCCCTCGTGGCTTCTCAAGTCACTAGTTCCTTTTTTCATTCTGGCGAGTAAGTTCAGCAAGAAGGACCCGATTTTCACTTATGAATCACTCCGAGCTTTAATTGAATCCAATCCCAATATTAGCTCTGCCAAAGCAGAAAGGGATCTGGGTTACAAGGCTACCCCTTTCGAAGAAAGCATCAAGGAGGCTATTGATTGGTTCAAGGGAAACGGACAATTGACATGATTGAAAAACTCAAAAACAAGGTTCTCCCTCAATTGATCATTATATATACCCGATATCTTTTGGGTGGTGCATTTGTGTTTGCAAGTGTCATTAAGATTAAAGGCAAAAGATTCATCACGGGTAGTGGTGCAGAGCAACCCATTGATACAGCATGGCACTTCTTCGAAACCATGTATCAATCCGGCCTTTATTGGCAATTCATAGGTATGGGTCAACTTGTAGCTGGATTTCTTTTGATGACACAGAAATATTCAAAGCTAGGAGCGATCGTGAATTTCTCCATCATCCTGAACGTGTTCATTATCACCATTTCCTATGATTTCGCATCTACACCACAAGTTACAGGGATGATGCTCCTAGCTAACCTCGTGCTGCTTCTATGGGATTGGGATTCACTTAAAGTCCTTTTTAATCTACCTCCAAGTAAATCACCTGGGCTCAGATTGGAGAATGACCTGACCTGGCAAATAACAGGCTTAGTAATCTTTAGCTTCACATTTGTCTACAGGATAATGGTAGACACCTATGACGGATTCTTTTGGTTTAGCACTTGTGCCCTTATGGGTATTTTAGGGCTTATTGTAGGATGGAGAAGAAGGAAAGTTTATTCCATCAAATTCAATTCATAAACCAGGTTTGAGTCCATTCCTCTTCAAATGGGTCGTTTGGCTGTGCAGGCCCTACTGTACTTCTTCCTTTCTTAATTATTTGGATCAGCTGCCCAAGGAGTTCTTCCGCCCTTCCAGGATATTCTTCATACAGATTCTTCGTTTCTCCCGGATCTTCGGATAAATTATACAATTGCATTTCAGGTAAGTCCGCCTCAGCTGAATCCCCTGGTCTTGGAAAACTCCAGCCACCGGACCCTTTGGTGGTAATAAGTTTCCAATCTCCTTCACGGATGGCAAAAGAGCCATTAATTGAGTGATACACCGAGGCTGGCCGAGTTTCGTCATCGGAGGAATCAGCATTTAGCAAGCTCAATAAACTAAAGCTATCGACCCCTTCATCAGCTTTTAGATCATAGTCTACCAAGTCTGCCAAAGTAGCCATAAAGTCCACCTGAGAAATAGTTTGGGTGTTTTTTGTCCCTGCTTGAATATGATTGGGCCATTTAATGATCGTTGGGACTCTATGGCCTCCTTCGTAAATATCTGCCTTATGTCCACGGAAAGGCCCACTTGGGAAATGACCCATTTCGTCCATTTTTTCAAAGCCCGCGGCAGGTGAGCAACCGTTATCACTGGTGAAAATGAGAATGGTATTTTCGTCTATTCCAGCCTCTTTGAGCACTTGATTTAATTGCCCCATGTGATGGTCAATTTGCATCATGAAGTCTGCATATGGCAACATACCACTCTTATCTCTCCATTCCTCAGTAGGAAGAATCGGCGTATGCGGAGAAGGTAAGGCTAGATATAGAAAGAAAGGATTATCCGAATTTGCTTGCTCTTGGATGTACTCCAAACTCTTTTCGAAAAACAGCGGAGTAACTTGTTCATGGATGAAGTCATCACTAGTCGGTCCTTTTCTCCACCAGCTATACTCACCCTCATCGATAGTCGATTTGGTCGGAATACTCGTCAGCTTATTATTCTCTACATAGACATAAGGAGCAATATCTAATGAGGCGGGTAAAGCAAGGGAGTAATCAAATCCTCTCGTTCCAGGTGCATTTTCTATGGGCTTGGAGAAATCAAGCTGATCGTAATCCTCCGGGTTCCAACCTCCAGGCTGGAAGAGCTCTCCATCCTTCAGCCCCCAGTCCATGCCCAAATGCCACTTCCCAATAAATGCAGTGTGATAGCCATTGGCTTGAAGCATGGAGCCAAGGGTGGTTCTATCGCTTGCGATTAGTGCTTTGGACTTTCCTGTGAGCACCCCCTCCTTCAATCTTGTCCTCCAATTGTACCTACCTGTGAGCAAAGCGTATCTAGTCGGGGTACAGACGGCTGAAGTTGTATGAGCATCGGTAAACATCATTCCTTCTGCTGCAATCTGATCAATAAAAGGAGTCTTGATCATGCTCTGAGGATTAAATGCCCCAATATCTCCATAGCCTAAATCATCGGCTAGAACGATGATCACATTAGGTTTTTGGGGTGCTGCTTCCTCTGCATTCTGACAAGCGCTGAAGAGCAAAACTGAAAAAAGGACAAAAAGTAGTCGGTGCTTTTGGGAGAGGTTCATTCTACAAAATACCGATTATAGAAGAATAGCGTTGACCGCTCCCATAATTCGACCTTGGCGATTAAATTTTAGACAAAAAAAAGCCATGACCTGAAGATCATGGCTTTAAATTATTCTAATTGAGATTATCCTAGAGCATTTGCTCCTGCCACAATCTCAAGAATTTCATTAGTAATAGCTGCCTGACGAGTTCTGTTATACATCAACTTCAGCTCCTTAAGCAATTCACCTGCATTCTCTGTTGCCTTATCCATGGCTGTCATTCTTGCACCATGCTCAGAAGCATTGCTTTCAAGAACAGCC
>CAZLUY010000590.1:0-1508 GCA_964562785.1 uncultured Limnohabitans sp.
ATAACCTTCAATTTCTCACACGAGACCCCTATGTAACCTATTTTTTGATAAACGGTTTAATCATCAAATCAATAGCTCAGAAGTGAAATCAAAACGGCAAGTTGTAGTCATAGGTGGAGGGTTAGCCGGCTTGGTTTCGGCGTACTTGCTGGCGAAGAATTCGGTTTCTGTTATCCTGGTTGAAAAAAAGAGATACCCCTTCCATAGGGTTTGTGGAGAATACATTTCTAACGAGACGCTGGACTTTCTAAAAAGAGAAAATCTGATTCCTTCAACTCTTGACATCCCGCAGATAGATACATTCCAATTTTCTGATACTAAGGGTAGATTGGCTCAGGTTAAATTGGATCTTGGAGGATTTGGAATTAGTCGTTATGCCCTGGATTTTTTCCTTTTCCAAAGATGTGAAGAAGTTGGTGTTCAGGTTTATCAGGGCCTTCAAGTAGAATCAGTGAATTTTTCCGAAAAGGAGGATATGTTTCGCTTGAAGCTATCTAATCATGAAACCCTGGAAGCAGACTTTGTAATAGGTGCTTTTGGCAAGCGATCAAAACTGGATAAGGCTTTGGACAGAGACTTTATTCGGAAGCGAAGTCCTTATTTGGGGGTGAAATACCATATCAAGATTGATCTACCCAAGAACATCGTATCTCTACATAATTTTTCAGGAGGCTATTGCGGGGTAAACTCAGTGGAAGATGACACTTTCAATCTCTGTTATTTAGGCAGTAGAAATCAATTGAGAACTTCTGGAAGTATACCGGAGATGGAGGAGGAGTTTTTATTCGAAAACCCAGAATTGAGATCCGTTTTCAGGAATGCTGACTTCCTTTTCAAAAAACCAGAGGTAATTAATGAGATCAATTTCGATCCTAAAAGTCCTGTGGAAGACCATATTCTGATGGCCGGTGATGCTGCGGGTCTGATTACACCGTTATGTGGCAATGGCATGGCAATAGCCATTTTAGGAGGGAAACTCGCTGCTGAATCCATCCTCTCGGGTAAAACCAGAAATGAGATAGAAGCACAGTATAAAACCCAGTGGGATAATAATTTTAAGCAGCGCCTTTGGGTTGGACGCACAGTCCAAAAACTATTCGGAGCGCCTGTAGCGTCTGGCTTCACCAGGGGTCTAATCCAGAATGTACCCTTTGCTGCGGATGCGATAATTCGACAAACTCATGGACAGCCCTTTTGAATTAAAGCTGGCCCATCACCTGGAGGATCTGAGTATTTTCAAAAAAGTAGTAGAGGAAGAATCCGTTCAAAGCAATTGCTGACATCCAATTCATTCCCATTGCCCAGGAGAAGTTTGCATACTTCTCTGGGTTTTTCCTTACAAAGGAGAACCATAGGAAGAAGTACAGAACTACTGGCGTCATACAAGCGAGATAGATCCATAGTATTGCCTCCTGATTCCTTCCCAGAAAGTACCAGGCAAAAGCAGCGGCAGTGATAAGGAATAGGATAGAAGAGAAAACGAAAGTTCCTATAATACCAAGTTTGAT
>CAZLUY010000591.1:0-4315 GCA_964562785.1 uncultured Limnohabitans sp.
AGCGAAATATCAGAGACACTTGACGATGAGAAGGTTTTTGAGGCCTTGCGTGCAATAGACGTAATAATCTATGCAGGGCACAGTGCTGAGAGTAAAGAGGCGACTGAATATTTATTATCAGTGACAAGGCAAGCGTTTGAAGAAAAAGTAAACAGGATAAAAAATGACAGTGCAGATAAATGATTTCTTCAGCTGGTCCTGGTTTGCGCTTGAGACCTTTCAGACCTATGAATGGGCTAATACTTGGGCTTTAAATCTTCTTTGGCTCATCCCGCTACTTCTTATTATTCGGAAGTTTATCAAATTTCTGAAGAACCCCGTATTAGAAATTTCATTACCCAAAAGGGTTCGAAAAGCTAATCCATGGACCCTTCTTAGGTATATCCCGTCAGCTTTCTTTTTCCTGAGCCTTATTCTGATCATTGTAGCCATAGCAAGACCCCAAAGGAGCAATGAACGAGTAGAACAATTTACTGAAGGAATTGACATCATGCTGGTAATGGATATTTCAGAATCCATGGATCTGCAAGATTTCAAACCAAACCGATTAGAAGCTGCAAAAAATACAGCTGTAGATTTTATCAATGGTCGATTCGGTGATCGGATCGGGATGGTGGTTTTCGCCGGAGAGGCCTACTCATTAGCTCCGCTAACCAATGATTATGACCTGCTAACCGACCTTATATCAGAAATTTCATTCGACATGATGGAAGCGAAAGGGACTGCCATAGGATCGGCGATTGCATCGGCAACCAACAGGATGAAAGAATCAGAGTCAGTCTCAAAGGTGATTATCTTAATGAGTGATGGGGAAAGTAATGCAGGGAATGTAGACCCACTTTTCGCCGCAAATTTGGCCTCTGCTTTGGAGATTAAGCTGTATACCATTGCGGTGGGGAAAGACGGAATGGTACCCTATGGAACAGATTTCTTCGGAAGACCTCAAATGGTTGAAAGCTACCTCGATGAAACTACGCTTAGAGAGATTGCTAAAATTGGAAATGGAGAGTTTTTCAGAGCCTCCGATGGAGATGCCCTGCAGAATATTTTCAATCGAATTGACACTCTGGAAAAAGCGGAAATTGAGGAAAACAGATATAAAGAAACTTCTGACTACTACAGAGTTTATTTGTTTTGGGCCATTATGTGCTTCTTTGCCTGGTTTGCCCTGAAAAACTCTTTCCTAAACAACTTCCTACTCGACTAATTCAGGAGCCTGAACTCGTTGCCAAGCTCGAAGCCTGGGATTCATGATGGCAAACCACAAAGGAGGAACTAGAGCTACTAGCAACATAGCGGAGTATCCAGCAGGTAATTGGGGGCTTTCTTCCACATGATCTAAAATCTGATAGGGCTTACTAGCTGATGCGTGATGATCTGAATGTCGCTGGAGTTGGAAAAGAAGAAAATTACTCACCACATGGCTAGCATTCCAGGAATGCAATGGAGTAACTCTTTCATAATAACCACTTGGAAGTTTATTTCTTTTCATTCCATAATGTTCCAGATAATTCACAGCCTCTAGCAAGCTGAAGGCAAAAAGACTTTGGACAAAGAAAAATACAGGAACCTCCCAAATGAATGTCCCCATGTATATGGAAATTCCAATTGTCACTAAGGCTATGAAGAGCAAAGGGAGAATTGTAAACCAGATCATCTGGTTTTGTAGTGAGAAAAAAGGAATTGATCTTCTTGAGAGCCTTTGTTCTTCTAGCTGCCAGGCACTTTTATATCCATGAGTTACAGATCGCCACCAAAAAGCATAGAATGACTCGCCCCATCTACTTGTTGCAGGATCCTCAGGTGTAGCTACCCTGACATGATGTCCTCGGTTATGCTCAATAAAGAAATGCATGTAGCAAACTTGCATCAGTAGAACCTTGGCATAGAATTGCTCCAATTTACCTGGTTTGTGTCCCAATTCATGGGCTACTGTGATACCTATTCCACCTGTTATCAAAGCAAGACCAGTTACAAATGGAAAAAGTTGACCTATGGATAGATCCTTCGTTGCAATGATGTAAAATGACCAAGCCAATACGCCAGTTTGAACGAGGGTCCAGAAATACAATACCATTCTGTAAAAGCCTTCTTTGGTTCTATCGGTTATCTCATTTTTTGGCACATTGACGGTATCATTTTTTAGGCCCCAATCCAATACAGGAATTAGTACAAAAACAAATACGTGAATAGCCCAAAGACCTTTGCCACCTATATAGTAGCCAAGTACAAATAGAAATGGTAAAATCAGTGCACTGAAAAATCCGATTTTCTTTAAATGGTGCATAAAGAAGCTTGTTCTTGGGATAAAATATAGGAATAGCAGTCTCATGAAACAAACCGGATCTTTAGACTGATAAAAGTCACTTTTCACCCTTGCCTTCAGCAGGAAAAATCAAATGGCTGAACTACATCTTTGATAGCAATATGAGTGACTTGACTAAAGAAAAATTAATTCAAAAGTACAATACCCCTGTTCCAAGGTACACCTCCTATCCGACTGTTCCTTTTTGGGATAATCAACCTACCCAATCTCAGTGGGATGAGTTGGTGAAAAAATCATTTGATCATTTCGGCGAGGAAGATGGCATCACGCTATACATTCATTTTCCATTTTGTGAGAGCTTGTGCACCTATTGCGGATGTAATAAGTACATCACAAAAAACCACTCAGTAGAGGAGGAATATATTCAATCCGTTATTAGCGAATGGAAAAGGTACAAGGCTCTATTCGAGAAAAAACCTAAGCTCAAGGGTATTCATTTAGGAGGTGGAACGCCAACCTTTTTTAGTCCTCCATCCCTAGAAACACTTCTGTCAGAGATTATTTCTGATTGTGCAATTCGAGAGGATAAGGAATTCAGCTTCGAAGGACATCCCAATAATACGACCTATGCTCATCTGCATATCCTAGCCAAATTAGGTTTTGATAGGGTTAGTTTTGGAATACAGGACTTTGATGAGACAGTTCAAAAAGCAATTCATAGAATTCAACCTTTTGATATAGTCGCTGAGGTAACTAACAATGCCAGGTATCTGGGATTTGATTCTGTGAACTTTGATCTGATATACGGGCTTCCTCATCAAAATCTAGAGACGCTTCGTGACACGTTCGATCGAGTTAAATCACTCAATCCTGATAGAATAGCCTTTTACAGCTATGCCCATCTTCCATCCCTTTTCAAAGCTCAGAAAAGCTTTGAGTCCTTTTTACCTTCCCAGGAAGAGAAGCGGGAACTCTATGAATACGGAAAAAAGCTCCTATTAGAGTTTGGATATGAAGAGATCGGCATGGATCATTTCGCACTTCCAAGTGACCCTCTTTGTGTTGCACATCGGGAAGGAAAACTTCATAGAAATTTCATGGGCTATACTACATCTCCAGGTAGAATCATGATAGGACTTGGAGCTACGAGTATTAGTGATGTGTACTATGGCTTTGCTCAAAATGAAAAGAGTCACAGGTCCTACAATGAAAAGATTAGGAACCAGGAGAGCACTCTAATTAGAAGTCACTCAAATAGCCAATTAGATATCCTGACCAGTAATTTTATCCGTAACCTGATATGTAATCAGGAAGCAGAAATTCCGGACACCATTTGGAGCCAACTACCCGAATTAAATCTCCGAAAGCTAAATGAGATGCAAAGAGAAGGTTTGATTACTGTGGAGTTTGGGAAGATCAGAGTTTCAGAATTGGGAATAGCATTTATCAGAAATATTTGCTTCCAGTTTGATCTAAAAATGGTGGAAAAACCGGAAGTGAATTCTAGTTTCAGTAAATCAATTTAGATTAATTGCACATGGTGATTTCCACCTTATCAGCCCCATAATCGAAGACCTGAAGATTAGGGCTACCGTGAATCCCCAAACCAAGTCCGCGGAAAATGAAAAGAATCCCAATTAACAATCCTACATAAGGGATAGCTTTTTGGAACTTCATTCTAACAGGAACAGAAACAAGGTTGCCTGAAAGCATCAGGAAAAGAATCATAGGTATTGTTCCTAATCCAAAAAAGAACATGTAGGAAGCTCCCAGCCAAGGGTTCTGTAGGCCGAGTGCGGCTACTAATGCCATGTACACCATCCCACAGGGAAGTAATCCATTGATCAGTCCCGTAGCAAAAAATGCTTGTGTCGATCCTCCTTTGAGGTTAGCTCCAATTTTTCTTTTTATCCAAAGAACGGCAGGTGATAGAATCGGCACGGTCAAAAACTGGTCGGCCTTTTTATAGCTTAAGGACAAGGCAACTATAAGAATTCCCATGGCAATGGAAACACCTTGCTGAACTCCAGCCAACGAAAGTGAAAAACC
>CAZLUY010000592.1:0-12566 GCA_964562785.1 uncultured Limnohabitans sp.
AACTTTTTAAAAAATTCGCGGTTTGCATGTATATACATCAATTAGTGAAAATCAATCAAAAGCTATGAAATTTATTAAACAAACCGGACTATTTGTAGCCACAGCATTACTTGCATTTGCATGTAGTCAACCATCTTCTACAGTCGAAACATCTGAAGCTCAGGAAGTAGCTGCTGCTGAAGGTGCGACCTTATCTATTATACCAGCCTCCACTACCATCGCTTGGAGAGGTTACAAACCTACTGGCCAGCATTTCGGTAAAATCCCTGCCACAGAAGGATCTCTTTCTGTACAAGGTGAAAATATCACTGGCGGGTCATTTACCTTTGACATTGTAGGCCTAGTAATCGAAGATCTAGAGCAAGGTTCTGACAATTATGGCAAACTATATGGGCATCTTCAGTCTGCTGATTTCTTTGATGCAGCAAACTTCCCAACTGCTACTTTCGAAATCACAGGAATTGAAGTTTTCTCTGAAGGAGACGCAGTTGAAGACATGGAGCAGTTTGTAACTGACAACACTCCAAAGTCTGCCTCCGAACTTTCCCCATCCGCACCAACACACTGGATCAGTGGAAATCTTACCATGAGAGGAACTACTAAAAACATTAAGTTCCCTGCGGCTGTTTCCATGGATAACGGAGCTGTTTCAGCTAAAGCAGGATTTAACATTAACAGCACTGATTGGGGTCTTGCATACGGCGACGAAGCTAACGCTGTAGACAAAGCGAAGGATCAGTTCATCTATAACACTGTTTCTGTAGAACTAGATTTCAAAGCAGAATAAAATACCAACTACCCAATGAAAAGGCGGCGAACGAATGTTCGTCGCTTTTTTTTTGACCCGTCCTGAATGTATCTTCATTCCCATGACTGAGGAAGTCCCGTTGAGAAAAATTATCCATGTGGATATGGATGCCTTCTATGCATCCGTGGAGCAGCTTGATCATCCCGAATGGAGAAATAAACCCTTGGTTGTAGGTGGAGATAGTGAACGAGGTGTGGTAGCAGCTGCTAGCTATGAAGCCAGAAAATTCGGTGTTCGCTCAGCCATGTCCTCCCAGCTCGCCAAAAAGAAGTGCCCTCAGTTAATTTTTGCACCTGCAAGGTTTGATCGTTACAAGGAGATCAGCCTTCAAATTCGAGAGATTTTTTTTGAATACACGGACCTGGTAGAGCCACTCTCTTTGGATGAAGCTTTTTTAGACGTAACTGAGAATAGGCCCGGTCACAAATCCGCGATTTTTATAGCACGTAAAATCAGAGAAAAAATAAAAGAGGTTACTGGTCTCAACGCTTCTGCTGGAATTTCATATAATAAGTTCTTGGCAAAGACTGCTTCTGACCTCAACAAACCCAATGGTCAAGCGGTGATCTTACCAGAAGATGCGGAAGAATTTCTCGAAAAATTACCAATTGAGAAATTCTTTGGAATTGGAAAAGTCACAGCTGAGAAGATGCATGGCTATGGTATTCATAGTGGTGCTGATCTCAAGCAGTTTTCATTACAGTTTCTAACATCAAAGTTTGGTAAATCAGGGCTTCATTACTTTAACATTGTTCGGGGAGTTCATCTATCAGAAGTACAACCGAATCGGATCAGGAAATCCATAAGTGCTGAAAACACATTTTCAAAGGATCTAAAAACCCAAGAAGAGCAAGAATCTGCTTTGAAGAAAATTACAGAGGAGCTTCTGAGACGATTGAAAAAGTCTGGAATTAACGGCAGGACTGTAACCGTTAAGCTCAAATTCAACGATTACACTGTCCAGACAAGAAGTAAAACGCTAGATCAATACCCTGATGCAACAAGTATTTCTGAGATTGCAAAACAGCTACTATTGGGAGAAGAAAGGTCTAAGCCGGTGAGGCTTTTAGGAGTAGGTGTATCCAACCTTAATATCACGGAAGAACACGAACATTTCGGCAAGCAATTACCTATTATTTTTGATCAAAAAGGCTGAGTCAAATATTCTTAAAGCTTCTGCCATTTTGTCTGTATTTTGTTAATTTTGCCTCCGCATTAAACCAACGCAATGGAAAACTTAATCAAGGACATAGATATAATTTCCGGTGAGGAAGCTCAGGCTTGTGACTTCAAAACTACCCAAGAGGAGTCGACAGGTAAGCAAAAAAAGCTATACATAGAAAGCTATGGCTGTCAGATGAATTTCTCTGATTCAGAGATCGTAGCATCTATAATGAAGGAAAACGGATTTGACACTACATCCAATTTCGAATCTGCTGATGTAATTTTCCTAAATACCTGTTCCATTCGAGATAAAGCGGAGCAAACGGTTAGAAAGCGCCTGAATCAATTCAATACCATCAAAAAGGAAAAGCCTGAGATGACTATTGGAGTACTTGGCTGTATGGCGGAGCGACTAAAGGACAAACTTCTCGAGGAAGAGAAAATAGTTGATGTTGTCGTGGGACCTGATGCGTACAGAGACCTACCAAACCTAGTAAATCAAGCCGAAGAGGGCAATAAAGGAGTAAACACATTTCTATCAAGAGAGGAAACATATGCAGACATAGCTCCAGTGAGACTTAACTCTAATGGTGTGACTGCATTCATTTCCATCATGCGCGGATGTGACAACATGTGCTCTTTTTGCGTAGTGCCCTTCACTCGCGGTAGGGAGAGAAGCCGTGACCCCTACTCTATTGTGAAAGAGGCTCAGGAACTTTTCGATAAAGGGTATAGAGAAGTGACACTTTTGGGTCAAAATGTAGACAGCTACAAATGGTCTGCAGAAGAAAACAATAAAGCGCGACTAAATAAGAAAGAAGAGTCAGTTGATGAGATCATCAATTTTGCCAACCTTCTTGAAATGGTGGCGAAGGTAAGCCCTTCTCTTAGGGTTAGATTCTCCACCTCACACCCTAAAGATATTACTGATGAAGTCCTTCATACTATGAAGCGCTATGACAATATCTGCAAATACATTCACCTACCGGTACAGAGTGGGAACTCAAGGGTTCTAAAGCTTATGAATAGAACTTATGACCGGGAGTGGTACTTAGAAAGGGTGTCCAAAATCCGAGAAATTCTAGGGGAATCCTGTGGTATTTCATCTGACATGATTGCTGGCTTCTGTACTGAAACAGAAGAAGAGCATAAAGAGACCTTAACCATGATGGATATCGTGAAATACGATTTTTCATATATGTTCTTTTATTCAGAAAGACCGGGTACTCTTGCTGCCAAAAAATATGAGGACGATATTCCATTGGATATCAAGAAAAGACGATTGGCAGAGATTATTGCACGTCAGAACGAGCTTTCACTTGAGAGAAATAAACTAGATGTAGGTTCCGAACAGTTGATCCTCATAGAAGGAACATCTAAAAGATCCGAAGAACAATTCAAAGGAAGAACATCTGCCAACAAGATGGTCATCATTCCGAGGGGGGACTACAAAACAGGTGACTATGTAAGAGTCAAAATTACTGACTGCACCGCTGCCACACTTTTCGGTGATATTCTTGAGACAAAACCAGAATTGGTATGATCACCAATGAAGAGATACAAAGCGTAAAACAACGCTATGGAATAATAGGGAACAGCGCTCTCTTGAACCATGCGATTGAGGTAGCTATTCAAGCTGCTCCTACCGATATGACCGTGTTAATCACCGGCGAAAGCGGTAGTGGTAAAGAAAGTTTTTCAAAAATCATACATTCCCTAAGTCAGCGAAAGCATGGGAAATTCATCGCCATCAACTGCGGTGCGATTCCTGAAGGCACGATAGACTCCGAGCTGTTTGGACATGAGAAAGGCTCATTTACAGGGGCTCATGAAGCGAGAAAAGGGTACTTCGAGGTTACTAATGGCGGATCCATCTTTTTAGATGAGATTGGTGAAATGCCTCTTGGTACTCAATCGAGACTTTTAAGAGTTCTTGAAAATGGAGAATTCATTAAGGTCGGTTCCTCCAAGGTTTTGAAAACCGATGTCAGAGTAATCACCGCTACCAATGTTAATCTCATCAAGGCTGTTGAAAAGGGAAAGTTCCGTGAGGATCTTTACTATAGGCTCAATACTGTTCCTATTTATGTCCCACCTCTTCGTGAGCGTGGACAGGATATTGTCTTATTATTCAGAAAGTTCACGTCTGACTTCTCTGAAAAATATAAGGTGAAACCTATTTCATTGGATTTGGACGCCCAGCAGTTATTGATGAACTACGATTTCCCGGGAAATATCCGTCAATTAAAAAATATCGCTGAGCAAATTTCCCTTTTAGAGCAAAATCGGGATGTTGAAGCAAGTACACTTGCAAAATATCTTCCAGCTGACCGATCTCGTCTTCCTATGGCTCTGACTGGTTCAGGTTCTGCTGGAGACAGTACTGACTTCTCTGAGAGAGATCTTCTATATAAGGTCCTTTTCGATATGAAAAAGGACATGAATGAGTTGAAAAAGCTCGTCCTAGAAACTTATCAAAGTGGTGGACTGAGTCAAAACATAATTAATGAGCACCAGGAATTATTCCAGGATCTGGATAATAATTCTTTGACAAGAACCCCGGAGCCTCAAACGCCAAATATCCCGGTTCCATTAGTGATTGATTCTGGAAGTAACCAGGGAGATCAACCTTCAAATTATGAAGAGAACTCCATCGAAGATATAATTCACGAAGAAGATGATAATTCGCTTTCTTTGGAGAAAAAGGAAAAAGAGATGATTCTCAAGGCGTTAAGAAAGCATAATAACAAAAGGAAGTATGCAGCTTTAGACCTCGGAATATCTGAAAGAACCTTATACAGGAAAATAAAGCAATATGAAATCGATCAATAAGCTCGCATCAACTCTTCTATCGGGTATTGCCATTGTATTGTCTTCCTGTACAGTTCAGTATGGCTTCAGTGGTACAACCATTGATTATGAGCAGGTTCAATCATTTTCGGTAGAGAACTTCTTCAATGATTCTGGAGGTGGTCCTGCCAATATGGAGCAGCGATTTACAGAATCACTAAAAGAATTCTATCAGCGAAACACCCGACTTGAGTTGATTAGAACGAATGGTGATTTACAATTTTCAGGGGCCATAACCCGTTATACCCTTACTCCGCAGGCTGCTGTTTCTAGTGGCGATCCTAATCTTCCAGATCGAGCAGGTCAGATGAGACTAACTGTCGCAATTGAAGTTGATTATATCAACCTGAGTAATGAGGAAGAAAATTTGACAAGAACCTTCTCCTTTTTTCAGGATTATGATCCGCGATCTGTTACCTTGCTTGACGTAGAAAGCATTCTTCTTGAAGAAATCTTTGAAAATATTCTTCAGGATATTTTCACTGCGACGGTGGCAAACTGGTAATTATTAGTTCATGAACGCAAATCAATTTCTGGCTCTTATTGAGAATGAAGAACCTGTAAGCAAGGCTGATTTTCTAAAAACAGCCAAACTACAAGAGTCCTTCCCCTACTTTCTGATTCCGCATATTCTTTCTGCCAAATTCGAAACAGGCAGAGGCATTCCTGAACAATCCGAATCCATTGGTTCTGCTGCAGTTAATACTGCAAACAGGGAATTACTCCAGCAAATTTTACTGGAAGGGCAGAAAGCTGAACACGACGGAGATTCTGGGGCAGATCTTCTTCCTGAATCCAAAGCAACAGGTAATTCAGAGGACAGAACTCAATCTTTACGGCAGCTGGATGCCAAAATGAAAAGTGGCGTAGCTCCACGGAAAAAAGCTACTCGAAGAAAGTCTAGAAACGATGAATTGATTGAAAACCTTAAAAGGAAGGATAAAAAACCTATAAAGGATGAAAACCTTCTCCAACAAAGGGACCTAATCAAAGCCTTTAGCAAGAAATCCATCAAACTTGCGGCTATCAAAGAAATAGAGACAAACAAGAACAAGGAGAACTTAGCGGAACCAAGCACCCTTGTCAACGACAACCTTGTTTCTGAACCGCTGGCGAATCTGCTTAGTCGCCAGGGAAAGAAAGATGAGGCCAGGGAAATTTATGAAAAACTTATATTGAAATTCCCGGATAAAAGCACTTACTTTGCGGACTTAATTGAGAAATTGAAAGATTAACACCCAAACTATATGTTTAACCTATTAATCGCTGTCATAATCATTTTGGCAGTATTGCTTATTCTGGTCATTCTTGGTCAAAATTCAAAAGGAGGAGTTGGAGCTGCATTTGGTGGTAGCGCATCCCAGATTATGGGAGTTACCCGAACAGGAAATGTTCTTGAGAAAGCAACCTGGGTTCTTTCTATTGCCATTTTAGTATTGTCCTTGGTTTCTTCCGCATTCTATACTAATCCAGAAGCGAACCAGTTTTCTTCCCCAAACATTGAGAGTGCAAGTCAGCAAGTGGTGACTCCAGCATTCCAGGACTCTGAGAGCTTACTTCCAGCAGCTACAGAGGAAACGCAAGAGACAACTCAGGATAGCACTGACAATTAAAAATCCTTAAATCGAATATAGAAAACCTGCTTTTTAGCAGGTTTTTTTAGTTTAATACGGACACTCCGAAATAATAGGGCTATTTTAGAAGTTTAGAGTAAACGTATATTTCGATTATCACCCTTATTTCATGGAAATTACTTCATTGACGCTAGAGGATCTCAATATTGATTCGTGGCCTAATATTATCCTCTGGGCAGCCCCTGTAATGTTTGCACTTGTGTTTTTGGAATGGGGTATAAGTCTCTACCAAAAGAGAGATTCCTACGACAAGAAAGATTTCCTAGCTGCCTCCACCATTGGCTTGGTCAATGTCGGGATAAGCGCAATGATTAAACTAGCCACTTTCGGGTCTGCCTTGTTCTTTTATAATATCGCACCCATCAAAATCCCTGCAACCTGGTGGTCATTCATCCTTTGCTTCATTGCCATCGACTTTGCGAGATATTGGGCGCATAGGATTGCTCATGAACAAAGATTCTGGTGGGCAACTCATATTACCCATCATAACTCCAAGAAGTATAATCTAAGTGTTTCCTTCCGTCTAGGGTGGACACAGCATATCAAGATTATTTTCTTCTTCCCAGTAATGTTTATGGGCTTTGATCCTTTTGTATTCTTCATATGCCACCAGATAGCAGTTCTTTACCAATTCTGGATTCATACAGAGTACATTACTAAGCTCCCACGACCAATTGAGTATTTTTTCACTACACCCTCTCATCATAGGGTTCATCATGCAAGTGACGACCATTATCTAGATAAGAATTACGGCTCTACCTTCATCATTTGGGATAGAATGTTTGGGACTTTTATGCCTGAGGCGGAGAGACCAACCTATGGCATTACAAAACCTGTCACGTCTTATAATCCCATTTACCTTGTTTTTCATGAATGGGCAGACATTTTCAAGGATCTTGGTGAAGCCAAAAGTGCAAAGGAAGCTTGGCAAGTTCTATTTGGAAAACCTGCCGATGAAGTAATTAAAAACAGAAAGCTTCGAGAAGCTGGTCTAAGAGTTGAAGCCAACTCGGAAAAAGAAATTGAAGAAAAGGAAGCACTTAAAGCATCCTAACTTTCCCCCCGCACAATCTCAGCCAATAGCAATCTCTTTCCAATCGGCAGCAGAGTTTCCTGAATAGGAATGGGTTCATTTGTGTGAATTCGCCAGGTTGCTGGGTTGGGTAATTCCTTGAACTCCCGGATAAGTTTAACCTTTAAGTTCTCGAGGGTTTGGCCAATAGACCTCTTCATCTCTTTGACAAGCCACAGCGAAACACTCCTGAACTTATCACCAGCATATTCCAAGAGACTCGATTTATATCTAAAAACCATTAACTCGGAACGCGCTTGACCTGTGATAAACACATAGCCTTCTCGTTTGTAAATGGGTAAAATACCGACTGGTTCGAACTTCAATGAACCTTTCACACTTTCATAAATTTCAATCCCTTCCTCAATTTTAGATTTAATCTGAGGTCTAGCAAATTCAGCGATTTCATTTATCTCCTGAATAAGATTGTCATCCTGAACCAGGGATTCATAGGAAATTTGGCCTGATTCAAAATCAAGTCCTTTGATTCGTTTTGGGAACAAGCTTTTTACATTTTCATTACCTGATAACAACTCAAGCAAAAGACGATGGTGCTCCACCAAATCTGCAAGAGGTGGATAAAGCCTTAGTGACTTGAAGGAATGATCAGATGCCTGCAAATATGCCAGGAGCTGATACTTTTTTAATTCGAAATCAATCGTTCCTTCAGTAATCCAATTCTTAGGTAAATTCTTCATGGGTGATGAGTAGTAGAAATTAATAAAATCTGTCAAAATGTGCTAATACAAACGTAGATTTGACAGAAAAGGTAATTTACCCACTTAGTAAACCTGTTTACTGACAAGTCATTTCAGCCGATTTGTCAGTATTCTTTTGAGAAATTCACTTGGCACAAGAAGTGCTAATTGACTCGTACATTTTAATCTAACCTTAAATCAAAAAAATAACTATGTCAAGCGTTAACATCAAGCCACTAGCAGACCGCGTATTGGTACAGCCTGCAGCCGCTGAAGAAAAGACAGCCTCAGGACTTTATATCCCTGATACTGCCAAGGAAAAGCCTCAGAAAGGTACCGTAGTGGCAGTAGGTAATGGTAAGAAAGATGAGCCACTAACAGTGAAAGTTGGCGACAACGTTTTATACGGCAAGTACTCTGGTACTGAGCTAAGCGTGGAAGGAAATGATTACCTCATCATGAGAGAATCTGACATCTTCGCAATCCTTTAATCTTAACTGAATCAAAATCAAAATAATCTAAAAATGGCTAAAGAATTATTTTTCGACACAAGCGCGAGAGATCAACTTAAAAAAGGTGTTGATGCGCTTGCTGATGCTGTAAAGGTCACTCTTGGACCTAAAGGTAGAAATGTAATTATCGACAAGAAGTTCGGTGCTCCTACTATCACTAAAGACGGTGTTTCCGTTGCTAAGGAAATTGAGCTAGCTGAACCAATCGAAAATATGGGTGCTCAGCTTGTAAAAGAAGTTGCTTCCAAAACTGCTGACAATGCAGGTGACGGAACTACTACTGCTACTGTATTGGCTCAATCCATCTTCGGAGTGGGTATCAAAAACGTAGCTGCAGGTGCTAACCCAATGGATCTTAAAAGAGGAATTGACAAGGCAGTTGCCGCTGTAGTTGCTCAACTTGGTAATGACTCCAATCCAATCAGCACATCTAAGGAAATCGCTCAGGTTGCTACTGTATCGGCTAACAATGATGAGGAAATCGGTAACATGATTTCTGACGCTATGGATAAAGTAGGTAAGGACGGTGTGATCACTGTGGAAGAAGCAAAAGGTACTGAGACTGAAGTTAAGACTGTAGAAGGTATGCAGTTTGACAGAGGTTACCTTTCTCCATACTTCGTTACTAATACGGAGAAAATGGAAGCTGAACTTGAGCAGCCATACATTCTTATTTATGACAAGAAGATCTCTTCTATGAAAGAGCTTCTACCTGTTCTTGAGCCAGTTGCTCAGACTGGTAAGCCACTTGTAATCATCGCTGAAGATGTGGACGGAGAAGCTTTGGCTACTCTAGTTGTCAACAAAATCAGAGGTGCATTGAAAGTTGCTGCTGTTAAAGCTCCAGGTTTCGGTGACAGAAGAAAGGCTATGCTAGAGGATATCGCAATTCTTACTGGTGGAACTGTAATCTCTGAAGAGAGAGGTTTCAAGCTTGAGAATGCAACTATTGAGATGCTAGGTAGAGCTGAGAAGATCAACATCGACAAGGACAACACTACTGTAGTAAACGGTGCTGGTGATGCTGATGCTATCAAAGGCCGAGTAGCTGAAATTAAGTCTCAGATCGAGAAAACTACTTCTGACTACGACAGAGAGAAGCTCCAGGAAAGACTAGCTAAGCTTTCTGGTGGTGTGGCTATCCTTTATATCGGTGCTGCTACCGAGGTAGAGATGAAGGAAAAGAAAGACAGAGTGGATGATGCACTTCACGCTACGAGAGCTGCCGTACAAGAAGGTGTAGTCGTAGGTGGTGGAGTTGCTCTAATTAGAGCTTCTGAAGCTCTTGCTAACTTGACCGGTTCTAACGATGATCAGGACACTGGTATCAACATCGTAAGACAAGCTATCGAGTCTCCATTGAGAACTATCGTATTGAACGCAGGTGGTGAGCCATCAGTAGTAATCAATAAGATCCGTGAGAACAAAGGAAACTTCGGTTACAACGCTAGAACTGACGAGTACGAAGATCTATTCAAGGCTGGTGTAATTGACCCAACAAAGGTGACCAGACTTGCACTTGAGAACGCTGCATCTATCGCTTCTCTCCTATTGACTACCGAGTGTGTAGTTGCTGATGAGAAAGAAGAAGCTGGTGCTGCTCCAATGCCTCCAATGGGTGGCGGAGGAGGAATGGGAGGAATGATGTAATTCCCCATTCACCGAAAAAAGAAAAGAGAAGTCAATTGACTTCTCTTTTTTTATGCTTTCTACCCTACTAAAAAAATGGTCATATTCTTTGCTCCAACTGCAATATTAATCGTAATTTGAGTTTACTCAACACCTGATACTGCCTTTAATGGCCGACTTTAAAACCATTTTTTTGATTGATGACGACCCCATTAATAATCTGATCAATCAAAGACTTATTTCCAAAGTAGAAATTGGAGAAACGATTCGAGAGTTTCTTTCTGGAATCAATGCCTTACAAGATCTCGAAGGTATTCCCGAGGACGAGAAGGTGTTAATTCTACTGGACATCAATATGCCCATTATGAACGGGTGGGAATTCCTTGATAAGTATATCAATCTTTTCCCCGAGCGGAATGACCTCATAGTAATTCTCTCTAGTTCAATAGATTTCCAGGATAGACTTAAGGCTCAGGAGTATTCAGTTGTCGCCGGTTTCCTTGAGAAGCCTCTTACCTTAAAGAAAATCGGTGAAGAACTTCGTGATCTATTTTGAATAGTTGACGATTGGCATGAATCTTTTCCAGATTTGCCTTACCAAATTCTGAGCAATTTCTTCCTCCAGACCATCTCCTCCCATCCTTACCATGACTAGATTCATAGAAGGGACTGCAAAGACAAATTGACCATTATCTCCCAGGGACATGATGGCATCATCAGGAGCATCCTGGATTAACTTCCCTTGAAACTTCACCCGGCTCTCGGGGACCTTATAACCCTCTGAGTTATTGAGCCAAGTGAGATAGCCATAGGATGGGTTATCGGATGATCCTGGCGAAGTCATTTTGGCAAAGAAAGTCGGTGAAACAATTTCTTGTCCCTGCCACATTCCCCTATTCAGAAGTAGTAATCCCATTCTTGCCATTGATCTTGCATTACTGTAGAATCCAAGAGTTTGATCGCTCTCCTGCCAACTACCCGTAATACCTGTTTTGACTCCTATTTTGGAATCAAAGTAAGATTGCTGATTTAAACCGCTTTGCTTTTCAATAATCTGAGTAAGAAGATTATAGGCTCCTTTATGATTTGCCCATCTTGTTCCAGCCAATGCCAAAAACTTAAAGTCCTCCGGATTAGAACCATCAGGGTTATCAACTCTTTCATCCAGCCCTGAAGTCATCGCCAGAAGATGATGAATCCTGATCTCCTTTTCTCTTTTAGATGGAAGACTACTCCATCCAGCTCCAACATATTTTGAAACTGGTGCTTTGATCTTTAACTGTTTTTCCGATTCCGCACTTCCAGCCATCAAGCTCGTCAGAGTCCTTCCAGCATTTCCCCAGTACCAAAGTGACTCACTATCCATTTCACCCAAGCCGGTCAACTTTGGACCCCAATACTCCTCCACCGCTATTTTACCATTCTGTAAAAGAATAAATGCTCTGGTATCCTTAGTAGCCAGCCATTCCAAAAATTTTGCAAGAGCTTCTCTATCCCAATCCAAAGAATTTAGATCAACTTTCTCCCAGTCATCAGACTGAACCGGTGGAAAATAAGTCGAGGTTTGGGCATTCGCAGTCCATGCGCAAAAACAAATAAAGACAATAAAAACCCGGGTAGGACCGAAAAAAGGGCGACACCAATTACTCATAGATTGAATCAAAAATTATTTTCTAAGGGTGCTTTCAATAAATTCTTTCAAATCATCACGGAATTTCTGAGCTGAAGGTAGATGGGTATACATCATATGCCCGGCTTCATAATAGGTCATGATAATTCTATCAATTGCTGATTGTGGAAGGTCCAACCTAGATATGGAATGCTCAACACCATAAAAGACTGTAGCCAGATCATAATACCCGTTCATAATTAAAATCTTGACATTTGGATCCTGGCTTAGCGCAGTTGCCATATCTGGTAATGTAGAAATGGATGGAGTAGCGCCAAATGAGTTGCCTCCGCCTCTTGACCAATTCCAATTAAACCCTTCTTTAGCATAGGCAGAAGTAGAGTAATTCCACTCTTTACTAACCCCTAAATCCCCGTGGAAATAATCCAAAAAGCCCATGGTATATGCTGGTGAAATCGCATCACTCTGCGGATCAGTGAAGGAGTCCATAGACATTGGGTCTAAATTGATCCCTTTGTAACGGGAGTCGAGTCTACCCACGGTGTTTTCTTCATCTCTCAATAGCTCCT
>CAZLUY010000593.1:0-3247 GCA_964562785.1 uncultured Limnohabitans sp.
TTGGAAGCAATGGGAAATAAAACCCAGGCTCAGATTCGATTTGCTCAAGGCGAATTCGGTGAAGATTGGGTTTTCAATATTTCTGATAGCCTAAACCTGGACCGATCTCTAACCATCCTTCAGTTCGTCGATGAAAATGAAAAGTCAATTGCGACCTTGAATAATTTTGCTTGTCATCCTACGATTATGGATGCCGCCAGCTCCCTGGTTTCTGGTGACTATATCAGCGAAACGTATAAAGTTCTTGACCAAGAACTAGGTGGTACGAACCTATTTTTGCAAGGAGCAATTGGAGGTTGGGTGCAACCGGAGTATGAAGAAAAAACTTTTGAAACAGCTTCTCAAAGAGGTGCAGAATTGGGTGCAGCAATAGTCAATCTATTATTAAGCCCAGATTCCATGGAGAGCACTGGAATAAACTTCAAGAGTAGCAAAGTAGAATTACCGGTAAGTAATCCTGGGTTCAGAATGATGTCTGAAATGGGTGTGATCAATCGCCCCATGACAGAAACTGTGAGCACTGAAATTGCCTGGTTCTCCATTGGGGACGCTCAATTCATCACTCATCCTGGAGAAACAAGCCCCACTCATTCCAAACTATCCAAGGAGCTTATGAAAACCTCAGGTCCAAAATTCGTAATAGGCCTGGGAATGGATGCCCTTGGTTATATTCTTACTCCAGATTTCTTTGTTGAAGACCCTGTGGTTAAGCATGGCGAATACTTGATGAGAATGTCAATCGACCCAAGTGCCGGAGAGCTAATGATGAAGGAAATAGAATCTTTGATAGCTACCGAGGAATAAAATACTCAGGCTAGTTTGACTCTTCCTACTCTCTTCGAAAACTTGAAATATACGATAAAGCCTATAGCAAGAGAGAGACCTATAACAGACGGTAAATATTGACTCTCGGGCTGAAAGGACTTAGGGAAAACATTGCCGGAAGCAGCTGAAAGCAACGCCGTTAAGGCACTAATCATTTTATAAATATGCTCATACAGCCAAAGCTTTTCATAACGCTCCTTTTTGATCAGATACCGAAGTAAATCATAAGTCACGGTCATTCCGAGTGAGCCATAAGTGAAGTAGATCACCTTTGGATCCCAGTCTTGCTGTGTGCTCTGGACATAAACTATTAGAGCTCCTCCAAGAAGCACTGATCCCAATGCTACCAAAACATCAATAAGCTCCAGGCGATTAGATTTGAGTTTTACATTCCGGAAGCCTGAAAAGGCGCTATATCCAGCTCCAACAGTAAGCAGGAGCAAAAACGAGCTTCCCCTGAATCCTATGGAACCTATAAAAGCCGTGATAATAACGACCGAAAAGACCCAAATAAAGCCCCTTCCTAGTTTTGCATGAACTTTAGAAAATTTGGGGAGAAAAAGGATTACCAAGCCAATACCTATGCCTATAATCCCTGCTAAAATGTGAATGAAAATGTTGGTTTGATGAATTGTCTCCATGGTTGAGTTTTTTCATCAAATCTGCTCCAGATTGCTCTAAATAGCGACCCAACCCATAGGATGACACCTAATTCTATTCTTTTTTGAAGTCAGAAGGGGACTTGCCTGTATGCTTTTTGAAGTGCCGATTAAAAGATGACTTAGACTTAAAGCCACAGTCAAAGGCGATACCAAGAATGGATAGGTGAGCATAGTCCTCCGACTTGATTCTTCTCTTGACCTCTTCCACTCTCAGCCCATTCACATAGTCGAAGAAATTCTGTTCAAATCCTTGATTCAAAACTTGTGAAAGTTGGGAAGGCGATAGATTTAACTTTTGGGCTAACTCACCCAGATTAAGATTTTCATCGAGATAGCTTCTCTCCTTCGCCATAAAATTTTCAACCTCTTTTTTCAGAACCTCAATTTTGTCATTATCCAGACCTGATTTCGCATAAGACGGTGCTCCGTCCTTAGCCGGAAACGGGGTTTTAGTGGAGAATATCTCTGTTTGTCTAAAAGCATAAAAACTAATGGCCAAAAGCATAAGAGAAAGGCTGATTCCTACCAAACCAAAGCCAATATGAAGGCTTACAAATTGGAATCGAACGAAGCCAACCACTAATGAAAATGTGATGACAAAAAGGAGAAAAAACGAGTAGACCACATAAGTCAACCACTGAAGATCCACCTCTTCTTGATAGGAAAAGAAATCTGCAATTGACCTTCTATGCCTTCTTAAAATCAAAAGACTCCAAAAGGCATAAAGCATCCCTGAAACACCTAAGGGCACGGCATAATAATAGGCTATTATGGAATTTGGATTCTCAAAAATCAAAACCCCATCTCGGGCTAATATGGTAGACATATCGCTTCCAACCAGAGAATATAGTCCGATACAGTAGATAGGATAAACAGAGACATGCCATGCTAATTCACTTGTCCTAAATGAAGCCCTGGTTAAGGACTTGATATAAAGAAACAGGAGGGGTGAAGCCATCAAGGGCAAACCAAAGAACCAAATAGCAAATGAGCCGATTAGCTGACTTTGGAAGAGACTCAGGGAATAAAAAGTAATCTGGCCTATGGTGACCAAAATCCAGCCAAGAAAAAGGAAATCCGATGTGGACTTATTTTTCCTGGTGAGCAGAAGAAAAAACATCAGGACCCCAACGCCGATCCCGGCATTCAAAAGAATTTCCAAAGACTATTAAGTTTTCACTGAAGCTAAGAAAATCTCCAGAAAACCAATTCGGTGCTTATTCTTCTTTCTCAAAAATCAGGAAATGCTGAATCTTCATGAATTTTCCATTCTTGACAAATTTGAATCCATTAGCCTTCATTTCCTTTTTGACCTGTGCAGCAGTCATTTTATGAAGAGGTTTGATCATGATAGTTGGATCCTCTCCCCTATACTCAATCAAAAGTAACTTTCCTCCCGGCTTTAGAGATCGCCGGATTGAAGCCAACATTTCTTCAGGATAAGCCAGTTCATGATATACATCGACCATAAAAGCCAAATCCACTGAATTGTCAGGTAGATTCGGTGACATCTCATCACCTTTGACCGTCTTCACATTGCTAAAGCCAAGCTCAGAGCTTTTAGTATTTAGATAATCTATGGCCTCATCCTGGATCTCTACAGCATATACTTTGCCTTGAGGAACTAAAGTAGCAACGCGGAAAGTATAATAGCCAGAGCCAGCGCCAATATCTGCAACCACGCTATTCTCATCCACAGGCATATTTTCAATGGCTTTGGAAACACTCTCCTCCTGCTCCCGACTTTGTCGTTCCAACCA
>CAZLUY010000594.1:0-4779 GCA_964562785.1 uncultured Limnohabitans sp.
TCCGTACTTACTGATCATGTGTTTGGTAAGAAAGTACGAGTAATGGAAGAAGGATTCATTCTCGAAAAATGGAATACTACCGAGTCCAAGGATCTTCCCGACTTCGATATTTGTCTCTACAATCCTGATGATGATTCTCTACGATCACTCACTCAAATGAAGTGTTTTGACTGGCATGTGTCAGACCGTGTGGAGAACGAGCTTCTCTTTAAATGGTTCGATGGAACCCAGGGTGGCGAAGTGAAGGTGGCTCTTTAATGCATGATTTAAAGGCCTTTCTGGACGAGAAAGTCGAGGAATACAATCAACCGGGGTTCATAACTCTTGATCCAATTAGTATTCCCCATGAATACACTTCTCAGCAGGATATAGAGATCTCAGGATTTTTTGCTGCAGTTCTGGCTTGGGGTCAAAGAAAAACCATCATCAATAAGTGTCATGAGCTGTTTCAGTTGATGGATAATGCACCTCATGACTTCTTGATGAATCATAAAGAGGCTGACTTAAAGGTGTTTGAAAGCTTCAAGCACCGAACTTTCAATGCCACCGATACCCTTTATTTCCTCCACTTCTTAACTGAGTTTTACAAGAAAAATGACTCTTTGGAGGCAGCTTTTTTAGGTTCTTCTTCTGAGGAAATGACTATGGAAAAGAGACTGATCCATTTTCATGATACATTTTTTGATTTACCGGATTCACCTCAGAGAACGAGGAAACATATAGCGACTCCACAAAGGAAGTCGGCATGCAAACGCTTAAATATGTTTCTGCGCTGGATGGTAAGAAAGGACGATAAAGGTGTTGATTTTGGCCTTTGGGAAAATATAAGTACGAGTTCACTCATTTGTCCATGCGATCTGCACGTTGATAGGGTGGCCAGAAAGCTTGGTTTGATTCAGAGGAAGCAAACTGATTGGCAAACTGCTCTTGAGCTAACCGAAAACCTCCGGTCTTTTGACCCAGAGGATCCTGTTAAATATGATTTCGCGCTATTTGGCTTGGGAGTGGAAGAAAAGTTCTAGTGAAACTTTTTGACCTCAGGAGCCTCAGCCACTGAAGCAATTCCATCTCCAAGTCTTTGAGCATAGTCATCAAGAAGCTCTCTTACTCTTTTTCTATCCTTGGATTTTACAATCAAGCCAGCATGGTATTCCAAAGGAACCTGGAAACAAACTTCGGGATCATTGAAACTACTTAAATCAGGCTTCTCAACAGAAGCAAGAGTCAAAACGATTCCTGCATAGCCCTTTTGAACTTTAGGAAGTTTGTAATCTCCACCTTTCGCAAGTCGATCCTCAATAATTGCCCATTCTCCCCAGAGGTTAACTCCAGAGGCAGCTTCTACCATCTCTGCCAAATGAGCACCACCAACTCTTGAAGAGGTTTCTAAGAATACAATTTCTCCAGTCTCATGTGATTTGATAAACTCCGTGTGAGTTGCACCTGCCTGCATTCCAAAGGCTTTCATCACAGCCTTATTGGCTTTTTGGATTTCTACATCATCCTCCGATTTGTACTCGACATTTGCACTTCGGAAAATTCCACCACCTTGTGATATTTCCATTGGGGTTGCTAAATACCTCGATACAGTGCAGAAAAGGACCTTCCCACCGTAATTGAGGGCGTCAGCATGATACACATCTCCAGGCTTAAATTGCTCAACCAAATAGGACAATCGATTATCTCCTAGCTCATCGATATGGCTCCATAAAGAGTCTTTGTCATGAACCTTGATAATGCCATGGGCAGAAGCTTCTGAGCGAGGTTTTAAAACCCAGGGTGCTTCAACGGTATCCGCAAACTCATTGATCTCATCATTATTGAAAAGAGGAGAGAAGGCAGGGACATTTATTCCTTCGTTCTTCGCTTTTATTCTCATCGCCAGTTTATCCCTGAAATAGCGACCAGTTGTCTGGCCCATGCCAGGGATGCGAAGATTCTCTCTTAGATAGGTAGCCTTTTCGACATCATAATCATCTAAAGCGATGATTCTGTCAATCTTATTTTCTTTCATCAAACCTCCTACACCTTGAAGAAGTGTATCAAGGTCCCAATCGAGATCTTTCCCGGGCATGTAAAATACCTCGTCAATATGATCCCAAGGCCATGGTTTGTTTTGAAGTTCTTCGGAGGTAACGAGGAAAACTTTATTTCCTTGATTTTTTAAGTAGGTCAGGAAATCGCTGCCTTTAAAATAATTTGAAATGCAGAGAAATGTTGAAAAAGTATTAGCCATGATTCAATTCGGTTTCTATGAAATTTAATAATAATTGGACACCAAAAGCAGTACCTGTTTTACTTTTCGAGAACTCACTATCACCAAAGGCTACACCTGCTATATCCAAATGAGCCCAGGATGAATGTTTATCGGTAAAAGCTTCCAGGAATTTTGCTGCAGTAATGGCGCCTGCGATGGGCTTTCCATGATAGTTTTTGATATCGGCAATGTCGCTATCCATTTCCTTTCCGTAGGAATCCCAAAGTGGGAGAGGCCATACCTTCTCAGAACTAGTATTGCCAGCCTCCATCAATTTGCTGGATAGACTTTCATCCTTTGTGAACAAGGCTCCGCATTCATAGCCAAAGGTCCCTACGCTGCTGCCTGTCAAGGTTGCCAGATCGATTAAATAATCTGTTTGATAGTTCTTCTTCAAATAGGACAGCCCGTCTGCAAGAATCAGTCTTCCTTCAGCATCTGTGTCTATTACCTCTATGCTTAACCCTGAATAACTGTAGATTACCTCACTAGGAAGAAACGCCTCCTTACTCACCGCATTTTCTACCGCAGGTACAATAGCAGTAACAGCTACATCCAGTCCCAGCGAGGCAATAAGGCTTATAGCACCAAGAACGGCGGCTGCACCACCCATGTCAGATTTCATATGGTGCATACCCTGAGTTTTAATACTCAGGCCTCCTGTATCAAAGGTGACTCCCTTGCCAACCAAACCCAAATGATATTTCTTGTTCTCAGGGTGGTACTCCATGATGATAAACTTAGATGCTTTGGCACTGCCTCTCCCAACAGCAAGGAAAGCATCTAGCTTTTGTTCTTTAGCCTGTTTTTCATCCAGAACTTTTACCTCAAATCCGTGTGCCTTTCCAGATTTTACAGCCCAATTAGCTAGGTACTCGGGTGTTTTAACTGATGGTGGGAGATCTACGAGCTCCATAGCACCAATCATTGCCGAAGCAATTTTTTCTGACCTGCTTAAAATCGTTTCCATGTCATTGATCCCTGAGATCAAGTCCACCTGGAGTTTGGAGTAGTTTTCTTTTCTTTCCTTCCTGTAGAAATCTGCATGATAGCCTCCCAGGATAAAGCCAATCAGAGATTGGGTAACTTGTGTTGAGTCGAGGGAAGGAGCAAAATGAAGTGAAAGATGCTGGTCGACCTTTTCTTGATTCTTATTTAAGACTCTTCTTAAAGCCTGCTGAATGGTTTTGGTCTTGGTACCTTCTCCAAGGCTTAAAAAACCTAGAACCTCGCCATTTTTATCGGTCCAGTAGAGATTCTCCTTTTCAGGGTTAAAGAGCTTTTCATTGATATTCTCAAACTCCTTATAGAACCAAGCTTTGTCCTCATTGCTAAGGATCCAGATTTTGGTTGGTGCTGTACTTTCTGTTAGAATAGAAAAGTTCATATTAATTCTCTTTTTGACTAAAGAATAGCCATTCTATCGCCTTGGGGAATTCATCACTCCAATATGTTTCGGAGTGCGTTCCTTCCTCATTGATGCTTAGATGAACTTTCATGTTTCCATGTAGCGCATCTCTTTTCATTAGTTTCTTTTTCAATTTGTTGACATGACTGACCATATCATCGCTTTCGTCTCCACCCGCATAGAGATATACACGAGTTTCCATTGGATCAAAAAGATCCAAAAACCCAAGTTTGATTTTGGGGAGAACCCAAAGTGAAGGGGAGAAGATCATTAGTTTTCCAAAAACTTCTGGATACATAATGCCTGAAAAAATACTGACTAGCCCGCCCATTGAGCTACCACCTATTCCCGTGAATTCTCTTTCAGGCTTGGTTCGATATGTTTCGTCCACAAAATGCTTTAGGGTATCTGCAATAAATCTGATGTATTGCTTACCACTTCCATTTCCTAGAACTGTCTTTCCCACATTATACTCTTCAATTCTATCATCCTCCCCGTGCTCCACAGCAATGATAATGATCTTACCAATGCCATAATCTGACATCACCGCGAGTTTTTTATCAATCTGCCAGTTACCGAATTCGGCTTCCTCATTGAAGAGATTCTGAGCGTCTTGAAGATATAATACCGGATAATGCTCGTCGCTGGTATCGTAATCATGCGGAAGTAAGGCCCAAATCCTCCTTTTTTTGCCAAGTTGTGGAATTTCAAACTCCTCAGACATCAGATGGATTTGGGGTAGCTGACTAGGCCGATAGGGGAGCCAGTTTCTTCTCCACTTAGGGACACGCTCTTTTTTCAGTGGTTTTTCGTCATGCCAAATTCTATTTTGAGTTCTATTTCCATACCTATCGATTTCCACCTCCGACCAATCACCTTTTGTGAATTTGTAAATTAGTTCATCCTTGGTGTCAACCGTATCCGGAAAAGTGAATTCATACTTTCCTTTGGCGATTTTGACCATTTGAAACTTGTGGTCTTGTGTTTTCCACTCATTGAAGTTTCCGGAAAGGTAAACTGGCCGGTGATCGTCATCTGGGGTCGTTAGACGGATTGTTTTGGTAGAAGGGGGAATAATAGGTGAGGTTTTAGAGCTCATAAGAATTTTAGCTTC
>CAZLUY010000595.1:0-6763 GCA_964562785.1 uncultured Limnohabitans sp.
TCTGCATAATTCGCGAAAATTGGGTCTACCAAAGACGCTGCATTGTCAGCAATTACCACCTTCTTGAAAAACCCCCACACAAAAAGCTTTGCTCCAGAAACGGCCCAATGATAATTAAATTGCCTTTTTCCACTGAATTGACCCAATAAATGGGTTGCCCTTTCAATAGGTCCTGCAACTAGTTGAGGGAAAAAGCTGACGAAGGTAAAAAATGCAATTATATCCTTGGTAGGCTCAAGCTTCTTGCGATATACATCTATAGTATAGCTCAGAGTTTGGAAGGTATAGAAACTAATCCCAACAGGAAGGATAATATCCAGTCTGGGAACAGATAAATCATATCCAAAGAAGCTAAATGCTTCGGCAAAAGATTGAGTAAAGAAGTTCAAGTATTTGAAGGTGGCTAATAACCCTAGGTTGACCAATAGACTAGCCAAGAGCAATATTTTCCTTTGGTTCTTTTTCTCAGTTCTTCCTAATAGACGTCCGATTGAAAAATCCACAATAGAGCTAAAAACAATCAAGCTCAGAAACCTCCAGTCCCACCAGCCATAGAAAACATAACTAGCAATAAGGAGGATATACACCTGTATTCTTGGTCTTTTTTCACAAATCCAATACAGTGCAAAAACTACTGGGAAAAATATCCCGAACTCCAAAGAAGTAAACAGCATACAGGAAGTCTAATTCAATGGTTTTGATGATTCAATTCAGGCAAGCTTATATGCGCAAGATGATGTTTACTGTGCCATGCGTACTCCAAACAAGCCCTTTTCAATGAAATATTCATATTGGATTCGGGGTGAAAATATGTTCTTTCGAAAGCCTCTTCATTCATGCCTTTTAAAATGGTGCTCCATTTGGAATGGATTAGTTCTATCATTTGCAAAGAAGACAAAACAGGTAATTGATAATCAGCCAAACTCGTCCATAAACCCTCCATATATGGCTTTATGGTGGGATTCTCTTCTGTCAAAGCAAGTTTAAACCTTATCAAAGCATTCATATGGCTATCAGCAATATGGTGAACCACTTCCTTTATTTTCCACCCTCCAGGCCTATAGTGCATATCAAGTTGCTGCCGGCTGAGCGTCTCAACTTTCTTCCGGAGAAGTAAGGGGAACTCCTCTAGGTATGTGATGGATTGTTGAATTTCCTCTTCGCCAATTCTATCAGGGTCGTGGAACCTTCCAATTGGGTATTTCAAATGCTCTATATCCATGATTATTAACTCCCTGCGGCTATGGTTAAAAATGAAACATCCTTGGCTCCAACTCTCAAAAGCTCATTTGCACAAGCAGAAAGAGTCGCTCCTGTTGTCATAACATCGTCCACCAAAAATATTGATTTTGATCTAACTTGTTCATCAGTTTTACAGCAAAAAACCCCCTCAACATTCGACAGCCGCTGTAACCTTGACTTTTTTGTCTGTGTTTCAGTAAACTTAATTCGTTCTAAAGCCCTGACAACAGGGATATTTAGGGTTTGAGCAATTCCTTCTGCGAATTTTTCACTTTGATTGTAACCCCTTCTTCGATGTTTTAATGGGTGTAATGGCACAGGAATCAAAATATCCGCCATCAAATTTTCTGTTTTCGAAATCTTTCGGCCAAAGGCAGTACCAAGCTCAATTGCCAGTTTTGGCTGGTTTTTGTACTTAATTTTATGAAGTAAGGATTGACTCTGGCCAGATTTTGTGAATCTCAAGAACGAAATTACCCATTTCACATCTGTCAAACCCTTTATTTTTTGGGTCAAATCATTCACCCCAGGTCTCAAATGGTAATTTGTTTCTGGAAGGCTTTCTTTACACTCCATGCATAATGTGTTTTCAAAATCATGAAGAGACTTAGAGCAAAGGGAACAACTCCTCGGAAAGACTAAATCGAAAAAATCCTTGTAAAAAAGTAAACGCATTTCAGAATTATGCTGTTGGTAACCAACAGGGTTTTTTCCTAGTATATTTGCCAGTTCAAAAGAATAATTTAATGAATAGCCAAGAGGAATTCAATGAGTATAGGGCCCGCATGAATGCGGAAATTCTAAATCAGGATAATAAGGTTCTAAAAAGAATCTTCAATCTGGATACCAATGCTTTTTCTGAAGGAAGCCTAGACAAGAAAAGTAAAGAAATGATGGGCTTAGCCTGTTCCATGGTACTGAGGTGCGATGATTGTGTTAAATATCATTTGGGCAAATGCCATGAGCTTGGTCTTACTAAAGAGCAGATTTTTGAGGTATTCTCTATAGCCACGCTTATTGGTGGAACTATTGTCATTCCTCATTTACGGAGAGCTACTGAATATTGGGAATCTCTTGATAATCAGTAATTTATAGAAATGAAACGAGATCTTTACCTAGAAAAAAAATGGGCTAAGCTTCTTCATGGCTTGGAGGATACCGTAGGGAAGAAACCAAAAGATCTCAATGGCGTTTTATTCCTGATTGGTGTTCAGGAATTGGGTCAAGGCCTTAGGAATTTCAGCAAAGAAGAGAAGCAAGACTTAATGCATATAGCAATATGCAAGGTTCTCAGCTATGAGGGGTATTATAAGCTTGAGTATAAAGATCAAGATGGTTGGCCACATTGGAAATTACAAAAGGAGCTTCCCCATTTTGATTTGCTCAATCAAGAAAAACTTCTCAAAATTCAGGTTTTGGACTATTTTGAAAGGGAATACCAAATAACCATAGATTAAACAGAATGAATATCATTTCTTACAACGTGAATGGTATCCGAGCCGCTATCAACAAAGGCTTTATCGATTGGCTCAAAGAAGAAAACCCAGATATAATTGGTTTACAGGAAATTAAGGCTAATGAAGCCCAAGTAGACCTTCATCCCATCATTGATCTTGGTTATCATATCAATTGGTTCCCGGCAGAAAAAAAGGGTTACAGCGGTGTAGCAATTTTCAGCAAGGAAAAACCTAAGAATATCAAACATGGTATGGATCACTCTCAATTTGATGCAGAGGGTAGGGTTCTCCAGGCTGACTTTGATAATTTTTCCTTTATATCAGCATATTTCCCATCAGGTACTTCAGGAGATATTAGACAATCATTTAAATATGAATTTCTAGATGCCTTCTTCGATTATTCCCAATCCTTGATGGAAAAATTTCCAAAATTGATTGTAAGCGGTGATTACAATATTTGTCACAAAGCAATCGATATCCATAACCCAGTATCAAACAAAAACAGCTCAGGCTTCCTCCCAGAAGAAAGAGCCTGGATGGATAAGATTACTAGTAATGGATTTATAGATTCATTTCGTCTATTCCATGAAGACCCTCACCATTACACTTGGTGGAGCTATCGAGCCAATGCCAGAAATAAGAATTTAGGATGGCGTATCGATTATCACATGGCTACGGAAGCAATGAGGGATGGCATCAAAAATTCCGTAATTTTGCCTGAGGTAAAGCACTCAGATCATTGCCCTATCAAAATTGAATTGATTAGTTAAAAACAGTCTAACACTCTGATTATCATTAAGATGAAAACGATCAAAATATCAATTCCTTCCTTAATTGACAATATTAAAGTAGTTGAAAGCTTCATTGATAACGCAAGAGAAAAATTCGAAATCAATGATGATGTATATGGTAACATTATGATCTCAGTGACAGAATGTGTAAGCAATGCCATTTTGCATGGTAATAAAGCGGACAAGGAAAAATCTGTTCACCTGGAATTACAAATGGATGAAGGACTACTTCAATTTATCGTTTCAGATGAAGGAGAAGGTTTTGATGAAGATTCCATTCAAGACCCCACGTCACCTGAAAACTTAGAAAAGCCCGGTGGAAGAGGAATTTTTCTTATTAAGCATTTAACTGATGAGTTTAAGCTTGAAGGAAATGGCTCCAAAGCCACTTTAGGTTTTTATCTCAATTAATAATGGCTATTTCATTTTTTTCTGAGGACACGAACTTTGTTCTATCTAAGAAGAACAGCAGAAAAAAATGGCTTAGGGAAGTAGCGCAAAAACATAACAAACAAATTGGAGAATTAAATTATGTCTTTTGCAGCGATGAATACCTTTGGCAAATCAATGTCGACTACTTAGATCACGACACTTATACCGATATCATCACATTTGATAATAGTGAGGAGGAAGAGATCTCCGGTGACATATTTATAAGTGTCGACAGGGTCAAAGAAAATGCTGAAAACTTTGATGCCTCCTTTAATAGGGAATTGACACGTGTGCTAAGTCATGGTTTACTTCACCTTATTGGGTTTAAGGATAAGTCCAATGAAGACGCCAAGTTGATGCGAAAACAAGAAGATTTAGCGATCCAATTATACGAATAGCTTAAACGTTCCACGTGAAACAATTTCCTATCTGTTTCACGTGGAACATCACAATATATGTTTGACAAGTACGATATAATAGTAGTAGGGGCTGGGCACGCTGGTTGCGAAGCCGCGCATGCAGCTGCCAAAATGGGTTCAAGGGTTCTTCTCTGTACCATGAACATGAACACCATCGCTCAAATGTCTTGCAACCCAGCCATGGGTGGAGTAGCTAAGGGTCAAATTGTGCGAGAAATTGATGCATTAGGCGGTATGTCTGGAATAATCTCAGACAAGTCAATGATCCAATTCCGAATGCTTAATCGCTCCAAGGGCCCCGCTATGTGGAGCCCAAGAAGTCAAAATGACCGAATGCGTTTTGCTGAAGAGTGGCGTTTAGCCCTGGAATACACCCCAAACGTGGATTTCTGGCAAGAAATGGTCACTGGAATTGTGGTAAAAGACAAAAGGGTCGTAGGGGTAAGAACTGGAATGGGGCTTGAGATTCAGGCTGACACAGTGGTTCTCACAAATGGAACATTCCTGAACGGACTCATACATATAGGCGAAAAGCAATTTGGTGGAGGTAGGACAGGAGAAGCATCAGCGCGCGGAATCACAGAACAACTAGTTCAACTCGGTTTCGAAGCAGGCCGAATGAAAACCGGTACACCTCCGAGAGTAGATGGAAGAAGCTTGGACTATGACCGAATGGAAGTCCAATATGGAGATGAGAATCCGGAGAAGTTCAGTTATTCCAATTCAACCCAACCATTAAAAGAACAGAGAACTTGCTGGATTACCTATACCAACCCAAGCGTACATGAAACTCTGGAAACAGGTTTTGATAGATCTCCCATGTTTAATGGGAGAATTCAAGGCTTAGGCCCACGTTATTGCCCTTCAATAGAAGACAAAATTAATCGGTTCGCTGAACGTGACAGACATCAAATATTTGTAGAGCCTGAAGGTTGGAATACGGTTGAAATCTATGTGAATGGTTTTTCTACATCCTTACCTGAGGATATTCAATACAAAGCACTTAGGAAAATAGCTGGATTTGAAAATGCAAAAATGTTCCGACCAGGCTATGCAATTGAATACGACTATTTCCCTCCAACACAATTAAAGCTCACACTGGAGACACAACTAGTCGACAATCTCTATTTTGCTGGACAAATCAATGGAACGACAGGCTATGAAGAAGCAGCCTGCCAAGGCTTGATGGCAGGAATCAATGCCTCACTTCGAACTCAAGAAAAGGATCCATTCCTTCTAAAAAGATCCGATGCATATATAGGTGTTTTAATCGATGACCTGATCAACAAAGGCACGGACGAGCCATACAGAATGTTTACCTCTCGTGCAGAATTCCGATTACTTCTCCGACAGGATAATGCAGATATCAGACTTACTAAACTGGGTCATGAACTTGGCTTGGCTGATGACGACCGCCTTGAACAAGTCAATTCCAAAATCGAGAGGACCAATGACCTTATTAGGCATCTTCAAAAATTCAAAATTACCCCAGATGCTATTAATGAAAATCTCGAGAAATTAGGGTCAGCTGCCATTAAAGAAAAAGTAACAGCAGAGAAAATAATAAAGCGGCCAAATATAGGCATTTCTAGCCTACAAGGCATTGACAATCAATTAGATACGCTAATTTCTGATTTCTCCAAAGACGTCAACGAACAAGCTGAAATCTTGATAAAATATGATAGCTATTTGGAGAAAGAACGTCAAATGGTAGAGAAGATGAGCAACATGGAAAACTTCAAAATTCCATTAGATTTCAATTATTCGGATGTTCCAGCATTATCGGCTGAAGGAAAACAGAAGCTGAGTAAAATCAAGCCAGAAACTTTAGGACAAGCCTCAAGAATTAGTGGTGTATCTCCTGCTGATCTTTCCATAATCACTGTTTATTTAGGAAAATAGGCTAGCAATTATGGAGAGACTTGAGAGATGTCCCCTTTGCAATTCCAAAAACATTAATTCCTATCACGAGGGAATCAAAGATTATGCAGTGAGCAAGGAGCTATTTTCTTTGTCTCAATGTGAGAATTGTAATGTCATTTTCACCAACCCAAGACCTGATTCTTCCGAAATTACTCCCTATTATAATTTTGACGAGTATTACTCCCATTCCGACGAATCAAATGACATCATTTCACTTATCTACCAGAAGGTGAAGAATCATAACATTCAAGGAAAGATAGAAGGCTACCATGAGCTATCTCCACGAAAAGGGAGGTTACTGGACTACGGCTGTGGAACGGCTGAGCTAATTACTCAGGCCAGTCATCAAAGTTGGGAGGTATTTGGTATTGAGCCAAATGCTAAAGCCTTGAGCATTGCCAAAACCAAATTAGGAGACCGCGTTTTTTCAAATCTCGCTGAATTACCAACTGAACTAGATTTCGACATAATTTCACTCTTTCATGTAATGGAACATATC
>CAZLUY010000596.1:0-4038 GCA_964562785.1 uncultured Limnohabitans sp.
GCCTTACCAGAAATACCGGCTGGCACCAGATTGGGTTCGCCAGTTGCCAGACCTTCAAAAATCATCTGTATCGGATTGAATTATTTGAAGCATGCAAAAGAGGCCGGAATGGATGTTCCTGAAATACCTATTGTATTTATGAAAGCCACCTCCTCTCTTTCAGGCCCATTTGATCGGATTTGGATTCCAAAAAATTCTGAGAAGTCAGATTGGGAAGTTGAGCTTGCGGTGATAATTGGGAAGCGAGCAAAATATGTAGATAAGGCAAAAGCAATGGATTATGTCGCTGGCTACTGTGTACATAATGATGTGAGCGAAAGGGATTTCCAGCTGAAACATGGGGGCCAATGGGTTAAAGGAAAGAGTGCAGATACCTTTGCTCCTCTTGGTCCTATTATGGCAACTCCCGATGAGATTCAGGATCCACATAAACTAAGACTGTGGCTAAAACTGAATGATGAAATGCTTCAGGATAGCAATACTTCAGATTTGATCTTTGATATCCCCACCATCATTGAGCACCTGAGTCAATACATGACCCTATTGCCAGGAGATGTAATTTCAACGGGCACACCATCTGGAGTTGGAATGGGCTTAAACCCTCCACGATACTTGAAAGAAGGTGATGTGGTTGAACTAGGAATTGAAGGACTGGGAATTTCAAAACAAGAAGTCATCAATGATCCGGAGTCATGAGAATAGATGCTCATCAGCACTTCTGGAAATATGATCCCAAAGAATATGATTGGATCAATGAGGAGATGTCCGTCCTTGCTAAGGACTATCTTCCAGAAGATCTTGAGCCTCTTTTAAGGAGTTTAAAATTAGAAGGGAGCGTGGCGGTTCAAGCTCTTGAGTCTGACAAGAACACTGAGTTCTTGCTTGATCTGGCTGCTGAGCATTCCTCAATTCTTGGAGTCGTCGGATGGCTTGACCTCAATTCATCTGGGATTTCTGAGAGGTTGGAAGGCTATTCACAGGAAAAGAAACTAAAGGGCTTCAGGGAGGTACTTCAATCCAAGTCAGCAGATTACTTTTTAAATGAGTCATTTATTGCCGGACTCAACAGCATTCTTCAAAAGGGATATACCTATGACATCCTCATTTTTGAACATCAAATTCCTCACATAAAGGAGCTCTTACAAAACACAATAGAAAAACCAATGGTCATTGATCATCTGGCCAAACCAAGAATAAAAGATCAGGATTGGAAATCCTGGAAAGGAAAAATCACCTCACTTGCCGAAAGGGATTACATCTACTGCAAGGTTTCAGGAATGGTAACAGAGGCAGGTTGGAAGAAATGGAACAAGGATGATTTCCTTCCCTACATGGAAATCGCACTAGAGTTATTTGGGCCGGACCGACTGATGTTTGGAAGTGATTGGCCTGTTTGTACCCTGGCAGCCGATTATGAAGAGGTTAATGGAATCGTATCCGATTTCTGTCAGCAATTATCAGAAACGGAAAGAAATCAGATTTTCGGTTTAACCGCAAAAGTATTCTACCAGCTTAAATCAATCGAAAATGGATCTGAATCTTAACAAAAAAGTGATCATCGTCACCGGAGGAGCCAAAGGCATTGGAGCAAGCATAACAAAGGGCTTACTTGAGGAAGGTGCTATTCCTATAATTATCGATCCGGATGAAGAGGCTGGAAAGCAATTACTAGATTCTGATCAAGGACTATTGATTCCCACACTCCTTATCAAGGCTGAGGATTCAAAATCATCCATCGATCAGGTCATTGAGAAATTTGGACGTATTGATGGCCTAGTGAATAATGCGGGAGTAAATGATGGAATTGGGTTGGAAAATGGTGACCCGGAGCGTTTCCAAAGTTCATTGGACAAAAACCTGAGTCACTGCTACCACATGGCTCATTATGCCCTTCCCTATCTTAAGGATAGCAAGGGAGCCATTGTCAATATCAGTAGTAAAACAGCTGTAACGGGTCAGGGAGGTACATCTGGATACACAGCAGCCAAAGGTGGATTACTTGCTTTGACTAGAGAATGGTCCGTAGAACTGTTGAAGTATAGCATACGAGTAAATGCCATTTTACCTGCTGAAGTTATGACACCCTTATACCAATCCTGGCTCAACAGCTTTCCTGATCCTGAAGAGAAAAAGAAGGAAGTGGAAGCCAAAATTCCTTTTGAGAACCGATTTACCAAGCCTGAGGAAATTGCCTCCACGGCACTTTTCCTTCTATCCAATAAATCAAGCCACATCACCGGCCAGCATATCTTCGTGGATGGTGGCTACACCCACCTCGATAGATCCCTATGAAGAAAAATAGCCTCGTCCCAAAGGACCTTATTGTTCCCTTTATACTGATCACCTCTCTTTTCGCATTATGGGGTTTTGCCAATGACATTACCAATCCCATGGTCGCAGCCTTCAAAAGGGTTCTTGAGCTGAATAACACTCAAGCATCCTTTGTGCAACTTGCCTTTTACGGAGGTTATTTCACTATGGCATTGCCGGCTGCATTTTTCATCAAGAAGTACTCGTACAAATCGGGCGTCCTTTTTGGTCTGGCCTTATATGGCTTCGGGGCTTTACTTTTCTATCCGGCTGCTGCCTGGGAAAGCTATGGGTTCTTTTTGGCGTCTCTGTATATTTTAACTTTTGGTCTGGCCTTTCTTGAGACTACAGCCAATCCCTATATCCTTTCTATGGGACCAGAAGAAACAGCGACTCAGCGCTTAAACCTCGCCCAGGCATTTAACCCTATGGGCGCTTTAGCTGGTCTTTTTGTCGCAAAGCAATTCATTCTGAATTCTCTTCAGTCTAATGAAACAGATGCACAAGGCAATATCATTTTCGAAACCTTGGATGAGGCTTCAAAGGATAGTATCAGGGCCGCTGACCTAATGGTAATCAGGAATCCTTATGTGATTCTCGGCTTGGTAGTGATTGGGATATTGGTGGTTATCGCTTTGGCGAAAATGCCTGAAAACAAGGAAGACGATGGAAAGATAGACTTTTGGCCAACACTCCAAAGACTATTCAAAAACAGGAATTTCGTTGAGGGAACCTTTGCTCAAATGTTTTATGTAGGTGCCCAAATTATGGTTTGGACCTATATCTATCAATATGCCGAGGTTCTCGGGATTTCTAATGCAAGCGCTGTCAATTATGGTTACGCAGCATTAGTTGTCTTTCTCGTTGGAAGGTGGGTTTGTACCTGGCTCCTGCGCTTCCTCAACCCAAGTAAATTACTCGCCATATTTTCTGTTTTAGCAATCATATTCACAGCTGGAGCAATCTTCCTTCCCGGAATGGCAGGACTATACAGTTTAGTAGCAATTTCATTTGCCATGTCACTAATGTTCCCTACCATCTATGGTATTGCATTGGACGGATTAGGGGATGACTCTAAGTTCGCTGCGGCATTTCTGGTGATGGCAATTGTCGGTGGAGCGGTGATGCCGACACTTCAGGGAATGATCCTTGACCTTGGAGGAAGCAATTACGATGATCTTCAAATTCTTGGAGTTCCTGAAGTCAATATTTCCTTTGCCCTCCCTCTTTTTTGTTTCCTAATGGTTTTACTGTTTAGCTTTCGAGTGAAAAAAGTTGTCCAAACATCATGAAAAAGTACGCTTTAATCCTCATTTCTTTTTTACTGACTAACCTGGCTTTTTCTCAGGATCATGTACTTCCTCTTTGGGAAGGTACTCCTCCATTCCAAGAGGATATTGGCTTGGAAGAAAAGAGAGTTCAGCAGGGAATTGTCAGAATTAGTAACGTGCAGATTCCTCAGATTGAAGTCTACCTGCCTACTCAGCAGATTCAAACTGGCCAGGCAGTATTGATTTTTCCTGGAGGAGGATATAGAATTCTAGCATATGATTGGGAGGGTACAGACTTTGCCAAATGGCTTAATTCACAAGGAATCACTGGAATAGTCGTGAAGTATAGACTTCCAGATTCTAAATCACTGACACTAGCACATGAAGCTCCATTGATGGACGCCCAGCGAGCCATGAGATTAGTGAGACATCATGCGAAAGACTGGGGAATCGATCC
>CAZLUY010000597.1:0-6495 GCA_964562785.1 uncultured Limnohabitans sp.
TGTAGTAGCTGAATCGAAGACAATTCTTTGGAATGGCCCAATGGGAGTTTTCGAAATGTCGTCTTTTGATAAGGGTACGAAGGCCATTGCGGAAGCAGTAGTGGATGCTACGAAAAATGGTGCATTCTCACTGATAGGTGGAGGAGATTCAGCTGCAGCTGTAAATAAGTTTGGCTTAGGTTCCGAAGTTTCCTTTGTTTCTACAGGAGGTGGGGCATTGTTGGAGCACATGGAAGGCAAGATTCTTCCTGGAGTTGCCGCCTTGGAACCTTGATAAAATCGAAATTCACAAAAAAAGCTCTCCAGAAATGGAGAGCTTTTTTTATTGAAACTCTACCTGCGCCATGACAGGGAAATGATCTGAGGGATACTTTTTGCCATAGCTATCATCAATTATTCCATGCTTCATAACCTTTACATTGGAGCTCACAAAAACATGGTCAATTATTCTCTTATCCTTTGGTTTCCATTTGAATCCTGTGAATGTGTTTCTTGGACCGAAAGATTTTTTCTCAGTAACTAATCTCGCATCACTCCAATTTTCTTCCTCAATGATGACTTTGTAGGCTTCATCTTCAGGACTTACATTGAAGTCACCGAACCAAATGGCTGGAAGATTTTCTGAATTAATCTCCATACTTTTTTCAATGACCAATTTGCTGCTTTCCACTCTAGCTTGCACACCGATATGATCGTAATGGATATTGAAGACATAGAATTCTTCTCCCATGCTACCCTTGAATTTGCCCCAGGAACATATTCTGTTTAGTGCAGCATCCCAACCTTTACTCGGTTCATCAGGGGTTGGAGATAGCCAAAATGTACCCTCATCAAGCAACTCATATTTTTCAGAATCAAAAAGAATGGCAGTATACTCACCGCCTTTGGCTCCATCATCTCTACCAACACCCAGGTAACTGTAGCCAAGACCAGCAGTCATTTCATTTACCTGATGATCGAGACCTTCTTGAATGCCAACGATGCCTAAATCATGTTTTTGGATAAGCTCTATTACATGCGGTGATCGATCTTTCCAGAGGTTGCCTTCATCATTTGGATTGTCCCAGCGGATATTAAAGGTTGCCACATTGTGGGTTTGTGCAATTAATTGAGTAGATAGGAATATCGACCCAAGGATTGTCAAGATAAAGATTAGAGGCTGAATTAATTTTGAAAAAAACTTCATGAATGAGAACCTTTTGGCGTCAAAGTAATTTTTGAAGTAAACTGCGAAAAAACCCAAGAAATGAAAACCTTTTATCCGGGAGAGGTAAAAACCTCTGAATTTCATGCCCTGCTTCAGGGAAGTGTAGCACCGAGACCCATTGCTTTTGCAAGCACAATTGATAAGGAGGGTAAGGTTAATCTCAGCCCTTTCAGCTTCTTTAATCTTTTTAGTACAAATCCTCCCATCGTAATCTTCTCACCTTCCCGGAGGGTTCGAGATAATACCACGAAACACACTTTGGAGAATGTCTTAGAAGTTCCAGAGACGGTAGTGCATGTGGTAAGTTTTGATCTGGTGGAGCAAATGTCCCTTGCTAGTACAGAATATGAGAAAGGAGTAAACGAGTTCGTCAAAGCAGGTTTGACCTCAGTTGCATCCGAAAAGGTAAAGCCCCCAAGGGTAAAGGAAGCTCCAATAGCAATGGAGTGCAGGGTAAATGAGGTGAAGGCCTTGGGCGATCAAGGCGGATCTGGAAACCTTGTGATCTGTGAAGTACTAGCTTTGCATGTTAGTGAAGATATTTTGGATAGTGAAGGAGCCATAGATCCAAATAAATTGGATGCCGTGGCAAGGCTTGGAGGTGCATGGTATAGCAGAGCTAGTGGTGATTCTTTGTTTCAGATTCCAAAACCATTGCGAACCAAAGGAATTGGTGTAGATCAACTTCCAGAGGAGGTTAGGAATAGTCCTGTCCTTTCCGGAAACAACATCGGTCGTCTGGCTAATGTGGAACAGTTGCCTTCTAAGGATGAGGTACTGGAAATGTCAAAGCATCCAGCTATCGCTGAAATCAAAAGGAGGTTTGTCAACGACAAGGAATCCTACCTAAATCACCTACATGAATTGGCAAAAGAACATCTCGAAAAAGGAGATGTGGAGGCTGCTTGGAGGATATTGTTACAATAAAAAACCGGCCTAGGCCGGTTTTTTATTACTTGATAATGATGTCTTGAGGCATCCTTACTTGAATTCCCTGCAGATACTTTAGCTCCTGGACTTTTTGATAGTAGGAATAAGCATCTCCTAATTGGGATTGAATAATTCTTGAGCTGACATTGTTTTCCAGGTCACTCATTAGGACGTCAAGCCAGTTTTTCTGCTTTGGATAATAATACACTCTGTAGTCATCACCAGCATCAATTTTTCCAGCTGCAATTTCTATGGCTGTATCCAAACCACCGAGTACATCTACCAATCCTCGTTCTTTGGCTTGAGACCCTGTCCACACTCTTCCAGATGCTACGGCTTTCACATCTTCAGGGCTCATGCCTCGACCGTCAGCAACTCTGGAAATAAAGGTCTCATAGCCATCTTCAATGCTAGCCTGAATGATATTTCTCTCTACTGTTGTGAGTTCTCTAGCCGGGTTCATAAAATCAGATAATTCTCCGGTCTCAACCACGTCAGTGGTAATTCCAATCTTATCGGTAACTAATTCTTCTACATTGAAGAAAAGTCCGAAAATCCCGATTGATCCGGTGATGGTATTAGGTTGGGCAACAATCGTGTCAGCTGGAGCAGAAATATAATAACCACCTGAAGCAGCTACTTCACCCATTGAAACAATCAGCGGCTTTGCCTTCTTTGCCTCCATCATCTCTCTCCAAATTACTTCTGAAGCAAGGATGGAACCTCCAGGAGAATTAACTCTAAGAACAATCGCCTTGATATTATCATTTTTCCTCGCCTCCCTGATTTCTTTTGCAAACTTTTCTGAGCTCAATAGCCCGTCAGCGTTTCCACTTACAATTTGACCTTCAGCGACAATAACTGCAATTCGATTTGCAGAAGTAGCATTCTTTGTCTTTACCGTTTTGTTGTAATCGGTAACATTGATTCTGTTGATTTTTGCATCCTCTTCAAGACCGATTTTTTCACGGAGCTTTGCATAGACCTCATCTTCATAGGCCAGGCCTGTAGCAAGTCCATAGCTAACGGCGTCATCAGCATCTCTTACGAGCATCTTGTTGTTGATGATGGTCAGACTATCAAGAGAGACATCCAAATTTCCTGAGATATCTGCTAATGCCTGATTATTAATCTCATTTAGGAAAGATTCAGTTTGAAGTCTGTTTTCAGCACTCATCTTCTTTAAGATGAAAGGCTCCACAGCGCTTTTGAAATCACCTACTCGGAAAACCTCTGGCTTGATTCCTACCTTCTCGAAAAAGCCAGTCATAAAGATGGTTTCGGAAGCGAATCCATTGAAGTCAATTCCACCGAGTGGATTAACGTACAGCTCATCAGCTACAGAAGCGAGATAGTATCCACCTTCAGCAAATGCCTCGTCATAGGCAACAATGAATTTTCCTGATTCTTTGAACTTCTCTAGTTCATTCCTTAGCTCAAGCAAACCAGCTTGGCCAGCGAAGAATAATCCACTATTCAGATAAATGCCTTGAATCTTGTCATCTTCAGCAGCAGCTCTGATAGCTTTTTTCAGATTTAGAAGGCCTGCATTCAGGTCAGAGTTGAACCCAGCCAGGGCAGGGAAAGGGAGGTCCTCTTCACTTGTTCTTTCTACTAGAGACCTTCCGTTTAGATTAATATGTAAAACTGTATTGTCCTTAATGCTTACTTCCTGGTCACTCCCAGAGGCTACCAAGGCTCCAATAATCCCGAAGGACACAAGGATGGAAAGTACGCTGAACAAAAATAGGCCGACAATGACGGCCAAAACATTTCCTAGAAATTTCATCGGCTTAGTTTAAATCAATGCCAAATTAACTTAATTTGATCTGTGTTTACAAAATGATTCCAGAGCTCAATTGTTTATGAAAGCTATCTTACTTTTAGGCGGAAACATGGGGGATCGGGAGGAAATGTTTGCATTGGCCTCCAATAAAATCGCTGAACTCATGAAAATTGAGGTAAGCTCCAAAATCTATGAGACGGAGCCCTGGACCTCTAGCGCAAACGGGAATTTTCTCAATCAGGTTTTACAGGTGGAAACATCCTTTTTCCCTGAAGAACTTCTCGGAAGCCTCAAAGGAATTGAGAGTGATATGGGCAGGGTCAGGAGAGAACGTTGGGCAGATCGAATTATCGATATAGACATTCTTTATTATGGAGATAAGATAGTTGAGTTGCCCACGCTTCGAATACCTCATCCACAGATTCCAAATCGAAGATTTGCCCTTGTACCCCTTGTGGAGTTATTCCCTGATTTTATCAATCCTCTGGTTAATAAAACTCATAGTCAACTTTTGGAGGAATGCCCTGACACAAAAAAAGTCTGGGAATATACTCCCAGACCTTAGTTTCAATTGCGACAAGCTTTAGAGTCCGGAGACCTCTGCTTCTCGGTGTATTTTCTTCACTAAACCTTGCAAAACCTTTCCAGGACCACATTCTACGAATTGAGTTCCTCCGTCGGCGACCATGTTTTGGACTGACTGTGTCCATTTCACAGGTGCGGTCAACTGGGCGATAAGATTACTCTTTATTTCCTCTACGTCGGTCACTGCTGTGGTTGAAACATTCTGATAGACCGGACAAGACGGTTCACTGAAAGTTGTCGCAAGAATTGCCTCCTTTAGTTTTACTCCAGCAGGTTCCATTAGCGGCGAGTGGAATGCACCGCCAACAGGAAGAGGTAAGGCTCTTTTTGCTCCAGCCTCTTTCATTTTCTCACAAGCGATTTCTATTCCTTTATTACTCCCTGAGATCACCAATTGACCTGGGCAGTTGTAATTTGCAGGAACTACGATTTCATCTTCTATAGATGCGCAGATTTCTTCTACTGTCTCGTCTGGAAGGCCCAAAATAGCTGCCATAGTTGAAGGATTGATTTCACAAGCCTCTTGCATAGCAGCGGCTCTTTTAGCTACCAATGTGAGTCCATCTTCGAAGCTTAGAACTCCATTTGCCACCAAAGCTGAAAACTCACCAAGGGAGTGACCTGCTACCATTTCAGCACCCAAATCATCCGTGGTCAATGCCAATACAACGGAGTGTAGGAAAATTGCGGGTTGGGTAACTTTGGTTTGCTTGAGTTCATCTGCTGTTCCCTCAAACATGATATCAGTGATTCGGAATCCTAGAACCTCATTTGCCCTCTCAAAAAGTTCTTTTGCTTTTGGGTTTTGTTCATAAAGATCTTTGCCCATTCCAGGGAATTGGGCCCCTTGACCGGGAAAAACAATTGCCTTCATTTATTCTGTGTTTAATGAGTGGCAAATATAGTTTTTTCAGAAGATGCGATGAAATATCAAACTCCGGGGAAATGCTTTTCAAAAAGGCGCTCCTTGTTTTCAGAAATCCAACGGATGAAGGCCAACACAGCAGGAGAGTGCTGCTTTTGCCTTAGCCACACTAAATCCCAATTGCTTTTGATGGGTAAGCCTGGAGCTTCGAGCGTTTTGATTCTTCCCTCTTCAATTTCCTGATAGATAGAGAAATTAGAAATAATAGAAGCTCCCAGCCCTGCCATGATAGCTTGCTTGACTGCTTCATTGGTGGCTAATTCCATTTTACTCTTTACAGCAAAGTTCCGGTGGTTGAAATACTTTTCCATCATCAAACGTGTGCCTGAACCTTGTTCTCTAAAGACAATAGGGATGTTTTCCCAGGCATTTTCTTCAATCTGCTTTTTGTAGTAATCCAGATTTTCAGGATTGCTTGCCAGATGCCAACTATTCTCTGCAAGATGAATTCTCTCTAGGTCCATGTCATCTGGAATAACAGATACCAAGGCCAGATCAGTGACATTTTCCTGTAGGTGGGCCAATACGGTTCTCCGGTTTGATACCTCAAGGCTTATTTCTACATGTGGATAGAGCTTCATGAATTCCGACATCAGGTAAGGAATGATGTACTTTCCTGTGGATACTGCTGAGATACTAATCTTTCCGGCCAGCAGGCCTTTTAGCTCAAGCATTTTATCCTGAACCTGATCCAGTTCATTAAAAATGTTTTCAGCGGTGTTGACTAATTCTTGACCAAACTCGGTCATATAGACTTTTTTACCCACGATCTCACTAAGAGGGACCTCAAATTGCTCCTGTAATCTTTTTAATTGAATAGACACCGCTGGCTGTGTCATTCCTAGGATTTTGGCCGCTTTTGTGAGGCTGTTATGCTCGGCCACAAGCTTTAAGGCGCGGAGTTGTTGGATGGAAATATTCATAAGTATTTTCTATATAAAATCCGAAACGTATAAATAAAAATTATGTTTAAATTTTTTATTTCCAGTTTTTGTACTGAATATTTGTCCCATGGATTTTCAGTTACTCATCAATAATCTCAGCAATCCGAGCTTATTGTTT
>CAZLUY010000598.1:0-5008 GCA_964562785.1 uncultured Limnohabitans sp.
TTTTGATCCATTATGGTAATCTTTGACTCCCCTACGGCATCCTTCAGCAACACATTGATAGTCTTATACTGAGCTCTTACATCGCTCAGTGCCCTTAATTCTTCATCGTTGTCATTTGCGAATCCTGAAAATGTGATCAGGCATGCGGTTAAAAAAGCGAATGTCGTTTTCATGTTTTGTTGGTTTAGTTTCTGAACTTTTATTCTCTAGTGGCATACCAACATCATTCACGGTAATTCAATAAAAAAGTTTTTGTTTTTTCAAAATATCATTAAAATTATTTATGATATATAAACAAACTTAATGATCACCATAAATTCTATTTATTAATAATCAAAGAAAATGGCCCTCACGGTAAATGAGCACAAATCGCGTTTTCTAAATAGGGTCAAAAAAAAGAGGTCGAAATTCGACCCCTTCTCATTGTGGATTTGTGTTTGTCCTTACGGACGAAGATTCAATTTAGAAATGAATCACTTTGGTTCTTCCGATAGCATCAGTCACATGAACATAAATCTCATCTGCTGGCACACCCTCAAAGGTGTACTTCTTTCTGAATGCCTCCGGAGTATCAATAGTCTCAGAATGTAAGATCTTGTTTCCGTCTTCATATCTGATTTCTACTTCCACACCTGGCTCCACTAGCCCGAACACTGCCAAACTAATTGAATTGTTATCCATCATTTTTCCATGAGCCTTAAGCGGAAGCTCCTCTGCAGGAATCTCTCTGTTATAAGTATTAACTGTGTAGGATACTTCTTCCTCATCTGTGGTAATCTGTACAATGTACTCGTCGCATGGTAGCTCCTCCATGTTGTAAGGGATGATCTGATCTCGATCTGCATCCTTCACTTTTGTCTGGTGAAGACGCTTTCCATCCTTTGTAAGGATAGCCACTTTGGCCTTACCTACCGCCTCTTTTAGGAGTACATTTACTTTCTTGTACTGAGCCTTTGCATCGCTCAATGCCGATAAATCTTCGTTTTTGTCATTTGCTAAGCTGGCGAATGATACCAAGCCTGCAAGTGCGAATGTGAATAGAGTTTTCATAATTTGTTGGTTTAAGTTTCTGCTCTATCACATTGCGATTGGCATACCAACATTTTTTTGAAATCTTAAAAAATCATCAATTCCGACTCTTAAAATTTCCAAAAGACTTAAAGGTTTAAAAATTGTAAATAGCTCTTTTTAAGGGTTTTATAACAAATGTGTACGGAAAGTGAGTCAATTTTTCGTTCGACTGTATTGAAATCGTACAAATACCCATGGAAATCGATTGCACAAATGGTTGCATCGCTGAGTGAAAATTAAATGAAAAATAGTTTGAAAAATTTTTCTCTGGCCTGTGCCAAAAATCTAAGACCAAAAAAACCTGTACGGAATTGTACAGGTTTGTCCTTTTTGAAACAAAAATTGACTTAAATCAAACCGATTTCAGTTGAGTTGAAATCTCTTTAACCCTGTCTTTGATATTCATTGATTCAAAATCAAGGTTTAGAGAAGTAGCTTTTAAGAAGTCTGCCACTGCCCCAACATGATCGGTACTTTTCCCTTCTGCCAATGTCACATAACGCATGGTAGACCATAGAACTGTTTTCAATTGCTTCTTAGAATCATCTGTCATGAAGTATTCTACCACTATTGTATTGTGATTGTGCCAAATCACTCTACTCATAATCCTTACCCACTCTCCTACCATTGCCGAGCGCACATAGCTTATGTTGTGATTATATACCACCCATGCAGCTTTGAAGGTTCGTATCATATCCACCACCTCAAGACCATACAGCTTTGGCACCTGATCTTCTCTTGCATTGAAGAAATAATCGAAATACTTCGCATTATTTAAGTGACGTAGGGGGTCACAATCCTGAAAGCGAATTACCACTCGACTTTCTGTTTGTTTGGGATAGTTTTTACTGGGGTCGTAGTCAAACATGATTAGTTAATTAAATCTTCACTCCTTATTATATGTATACCTGATTCTTCCATTTCCACTAAAGCCTTCTCCCCATCATCAGGACTCAAATTCACAGCCCTTGTGGCATCTGATATCAGAAAGGTATCAAAGCCTAGTCTTTTTGCATCCAATGCCGTAAACTTTACACAGTAATCCAGGGCCAAGCCAAGAACAAACACAGACTTGACTCCAAGCTCCTTTAGCTGTTCATTCAAACCAGTATCCTCCTTTTGACCGTTGTCGAAAAACCCTGAATAGGAATCAACTGCTGGATTCATCCCTTTTTTTACCACTCTCACTGAATCTCTCAATTCCAGTTCTGAGGAAAAATCAGTTCCTGTTGTTCCCTGAACGCAGTGCACGGGCCAAAGAACTTGATCTAAGCCATGTAAATCGATTACTTCTCCAATACTTTTCCCTTGATGATTAGCTGCAAAACTCTCATGATCTTCTGGATGAAAGTCCTGAGTCATAAAAACTACCTCGAAAAGGGACTGAATTTGGTTAGCCACGGGGATGATTTTATCTCCATCGGTGACAGCAAGAGCTCCACCTGGCAGAAAGTCATTTTGGATATCCACTATAATGAGGGCAGAGTTTTCAGGGATTGTCTGCTTCATTGTCATTCGCTTTAATAATGAGGTCCATTCTAAGGTGATGCAGATTTTCTTCTAAGCCAACAGGATAAAGATGTGGGTTTACCAACCTCCTATGGGTTTTGTCCAGGGAAGCTAGCTGCTTCTGAACTCGCTCGCGAATCTCATTTAGCTGTGGCGATGAGTAAACCTTCTTCCCTTTCTTAAAAATAGGCTTAAGCAATTCTTCCTCTTTATAGAAGGCTGGCATAATCCTTTTCCTTCTAGTCTGATCTGCCGGATCAATGATGACTAAACTTGGCTGCTCGAACTTCTGATCATCCAAATAAATCATGTCGGCCACAGCTTTATCCTTTGAAAAGAATCTCTTGACCGAATGGATCCCAGGTATATTTATTTTCAATGATTGTTGCGACAACTTGATTTTCGGGGTCCAACTACCATCTTTCTCTTGGACAGCAGACACCTTATATACTGCACCTAAAGCAGGTTGATCATATGCCGTAATTAATTTGGTACCCACACCCCAAACATCTATAGAGGCTTCCTGTCCTTTTAATGAGGAAATTATCTCCTCATCCAGATCGTTAGAGGCTACAATTTTAGCATCTTGAAATCCTGCCTCATCCAACATCTTCCTGGCTTCATTTGAAAAATAGGCCAAGTCCCCTGAATCCAGTCGAATTCCTAGCATTTCCTTCCCTTTCTCTCTCAGAATCTTACCCACAGTAATAGCATTCTTCACCCCCTGAATAGTATCATAAGTATCAACAAGGAATATGGTTTTATCTGGAAAAGCATCCGCATAAGCCTCGAAAGCTTCGAGTTCTGAAGGGAAGGCCATTATCCAACTGTGTGCATGTGTTCCAGACACAGGTATTCCGAATAGCTTCCCTGCCATCACATTACTTGTAGAGGAGCACCCTCCTATATAGGCAGCACGACTGGCGGCTAAAGCACCGTCAATACCTTGGGCTCTTCTTAAACCAAACTCCAGAACTGACTCCCCTTGTGCCGCCAGGTTAATCCTGGTTGATTTGGTTGCTATAAGAGTTTGAAAATTAATCAGATTAAGAAGCGGGGTTTCAAGTAACTGACATTGAATCAAAGATCCTGTAACACGGATTAGAGGTTCATTAGGAAAAACAGCCGTGCCTTCTTCAATCGCATCGAGATCACAATCAAATTTTAGGTTGTCCAAATAATCAAGAAAACCCTTTTCGAAAACAGGTGATCCATCTTTTTTCTTCATTCCTCCTAAATACTCCAAATCCTTTGGGTCAAATTTTAAATTGGAGCAAAAGTCAATGACGTATTCAAGTCCAGCTAAAATGGTGAAGCCTCCGTCAAAAGGATGCTTCCTGAAGAATAGATTAAAGACAGCCTTCTGCTCACCTTTACCTGATTTCCAATAGGCATAAGCCATTGTGAGCTGATAAAAATCTGTAAGGAGAGCTAAGGAGCCTTGATAAAGGTCTTGGGTAATCCGCATTCGCTGGGTTTTAGTCCTCTAAATTAGCCCAGGCACTCGTCTTTTCAAATCCCAATTATTTGACTCTCATATTGAGCAAAATACCAAGCAATACCAAGCCCATCCCGGCATATGAACCAAGGGTAAAAGTTTCATCAAAGAATACAAAGCCGAAAATCAAGGCGTAAACCATCCCCAGGTAAGTAAGGCTGGAAACCTTGGATACATTGGCATTTTGATAGGCTACAGTCATGAAATATTGAGCTGCCTGGGTACATATTCCTATCCAAAGTAATAATGCCCAATCCCACCCAACTGGAGTCACCCAGTTGAATATGCTGATTACCGTAGCAATCGGCAAGGTCACTAAGGGGAAGTAGAAAATAATCACCAAGGGGTGTTCTGAATTTTTGAGCTTCCGGATCACATTATAAGCAAGGCCAGAAAATAGTGCTGACGTCACTCCTATGCCGGCAAATAGTAAATCCACTCGGGTATCGAATCCCTGGACCACCAAGACCCCGGCAAAGGCCATCCCGAAAAAGAGAAACTGAATAGGCTTGACTTTCTCCTTAACCAAAAAGATCCCCAGGATGGTCGTGAAAATTGGAGACAAATACTGAATGGTCACCGCACTTGCCAAGGGTATATTCTGAAGTGTGTAGAAAAAAGTGATCAATCCAATTGAACCAACTGTACCCCGAACTACCAGCAGCTTTTTATTATTTCCAAAAACATATACGCCTTGTTGCTTTAGGAAGGCATAGCTAAAAATTAAACTGAATATGGATCGGAAAAGGATTATCTCAATCGCAGGGATATTCGGAAGGAATTTCACAGAGACATTCATCAGGGCAAAAAACACCCCTGCCAGAATCATCGATTGAACGCTAGAAATTTTCACTTATTCCGAAGATATGAGAGGTAAAGACTCAAAAGTAGGATAAAGTTCAAATGCTTCGCCCTCAATTAAACTTTTCA
>CAZLUY010000599.1:0-4501 GCA_964562785.1 uncultured Limnohabitans sp.
TTTATTTGGGCTAATAATTCTCCTGGTTCGATCAGCATGTTTTTGCTTTGTTGGGGCTCAGGTAGGATAACTTAGTGTGGTCGGCATTGTTTTGCACTCAAGTAAAAACTGATTTGGGTGGTATTTTACTTTCTTACAGGTCCTTCCGAAAATTAGTCTTTATTGAATATCTTTGATTTCAATCTCCAAAATTAACCATTAATTTAAATATCCTTTGAGTTTCGAAATCAAATTGCCCCTTTTCGAAGGTCCTTTCGACTTGATGCTTTTCTTTATCGAAAGGGATGAACTGGATATTTACGACATTCCAATCTTCAAAATCACTCAAGATTTCCTTGATTATTTGCATCATCTCGAGGAAATGGAGATAGAGGTTGCTAGTGAATTCATTCTTTTTGCTGCTACCTTGATGAAAATCAAGTCCAGGATGCTTCTCCCAAGACCGGAATTGAATGAGGCAGGAGAAGAGATTGATCCCAGGGAGGAGTTGATTAAAAATCTACTAGAATATAAAAAGTACAAATCGGTGATCGAAGAGCTCTCAAAGATGGAGCACGATCAGCTCTATAAAGAGAAAAGAGGAAATGTACTTGAGGAGTTTTTCTCCTTATCCAAGAGTGAAGATGTAGATGCTGAAATGCAGCATGTTGATCTCTATAAGCTCCTGAAAGTGTTCCAACGTAAGATGGCTCAATTAGCGGCTAGAGAGGAACAAACAAAACATACGGTAATCCAGTATCCATATACCATCGAGCAGCAAAAGAACTTTGTGCTGGAGAAAGTGAGCTTGAAAAAGAAAATGCCCTTTACCGATTTTATCGAATATAAACCCGACAAGATTTTCGTGATTTACACCTTTCTGGCAATTCTCGAGCTCCTACAATTATCAAAAGTCACGCTGATCATTGGAGAGGGTTTCAATAATTTTTGGGTTGAACACACCGAACCCGTAGAAGCTGCCTAGAGGATGAAGCTTGACAATAAGAAGATTTTTGAGACCCTAAATCCCAATAAGGTCTGGGTCCCGATTTTGATCGGATTGGGGATCGTTTTCGCGATGTTCTACTTTGATCCATCGGTGAATTACGAAACGCTCAAGGGTGTCTTCGATGCTTCATTACCATTCGTATTTCTGGCAATTCTCTTAATCATCTTCCGGGATGCGGGATATGTCTATCGTATCCGAACCATTACTAATAAGGAACTCACATGGGTCAGGGCGATTTATGTTATTATCCTTTGGGAGTTTGCATCTGCAGTTACTCCATCCGTAGTAGGCGGTACGGCGGTGGCTATTTTCATTCTCAACAAGGAAGGAATCAAATTGGGTAGAGCCATTGCCTATGTGATGGTGACTGCAATTCTTGATAACCTTTTCTTTGTCATAGGAGCGCCCATAATTTTGATTCTGGCCAAGGGAAATATTTTTCCTGACAGTCAGGTTCTTGAAAATCCGCTTCCGAATAGCCTTGAGTATATTTTCTGGATCAGCTATTCTCTTTATGCCATTTACAGCTTTGTAATGGCAGCTGCATTATTTTATCGACCACGCGTCTTTAAGTGGGTTCTGATCAAGATCTTCTCTATCAGGTTTCTGCGAAAATGGAAGCATGACGCCAGCGAATATGGTGACCAGATCATTGAAGCTTCTAAGGAGTTGTCAGGAAAAAATTATACCTATTGGGTGCCGATCATTTTGGCTACCATATTCATTTGGTCATCCAGATACTTGATGCTTAATGGTCTGATTTCGGCTTTTGTGACCTTATCAATGGAAACACATGTGATCGTTTTTGCTAGGCAGGTGATTATGTGGATCGTGATGATGATTTCTCCAACTCCTGGAAGTAGTGGCACTGCGGAATTCTTCTTCGCTCAGTTTTTCGAGCAATTTTTGGATAGTTATACGTTTGTTACCAGTATCCTCTGGAGGTTATTGTCGTATTATCCCTATTTGATTTTGGGAGCGATTTTCCTTCCCAGATGGATCAGACAAGTCTTTTTCAAAAAGAAAACTACTGAGTAGAAATGATCACTTCGCTCTCCATACAACAGGTTGCTGAGATCACTGGAGGTGAGTTGATAGGAGAATCCACATGGCTGGAAATTGGGAAGATTTCAATTGATTCCAGGCAAATAATCACCCCGGGAGATACTTTATTTTTTGCTCTAGTCGGATCAAAAAATAATGGAGAGACCTACATAAAGGAGCTTATTGACAAAGGGGTAAATGCCTTTGTAGTCAGTAAAACTTTCGACGCAGCCGCATATCCTGAGGCAGTATTTGTAGTTGTAGAGGACACGAAGAAGGCATTGCAGCAATTAGCATATTTTGTACGGAACCAGTTCACTAAGCCTGTGCTGGCTATCACAGGGAGTAATGCCAAAACAACTGTTAAGGAGTGGTTGGGACAAGTTTTATCCCAGGATTACAATGTCGGCAAAAGCCCAAAGAGCTATAATTCTCAGGTTGGCGTACCTCTGTCTGTTTTTGGGCTAAGAGATTATCATAATGTCGCCATTCTTGAAGCTGGAATTTCTTCGGTTGGGGAAATGGATAAGCTTGAGAAAATCATAAAACCGGACATTGGAATATTCACCAATATTGGCTCCGCACATGATCAGGGCTTTGAATCCAGAGAGCAGAAGATTCTTGAGAAGCTGAGACTCTTTAAATCCGTACAATATTTGGTTTTCAGAAATGATAACGGGCTGCTTTCGGAAGTCATTATAAGAGAAATTCCCTCTGAGAAATGGATTAGTTGGTCTGACCAATCTGGTTCTGTTTATCGCCGGTCTTTGAAAATCGGAGAAGATGAGACGCGGATTATCCTGATGAAAGACGATCTGAACATGAACACCTTTCAGGTTCCATTCATAGGGCAAGCCTCTTTAGAAAATATTACCCATGTCATTGTTGCGGCTCTTTCTTTGGGTCAGAACCCTAGCCAAATTCAGTCTGCTCTCTCCTCCTTGAAGCCAATCGACATGAGATTGACCTTGAAAGATGGAGTAAATGATAGTTTGATTATTGATGACACCTACAACAATGATCTAGAAGGCTTGAAGGTGGCTCTTGACTTTCTAAGTCAGCAAAGACCAAAAAGGAGGAAGCTCGTGATTTTATCCGATCTCCTTCAGGTGGACGAAGAAAAATCTATCATTGAAGAAGTGTCTGAACTTCTGATAAAGCATGAGATAGATGGGCTTTTTTCTGTTGGTAAATCTCTTAGAAAAGCTCAGTTACCATCAACGATAAGTCATCTGGCTTTTGATAGCACCGATGAACTGATGAAGAAAGTATCCCATTCAGATTTTCAGGATGACTTAATTCTGATTACTGGGGCAAGGGATTTTGGGTTTGAGAAAGTGGTTGACCATCTACAGAAAAGAGTTCATGGAACCACTCTGGAAATTAATCTTAATTCACTCACTCATAATTTCAACTTTTACAAGACTCAGCTTAAACCAGAAACCAAAGTGATGGTGATGGTAAAGGCATTTGCCTATGGCGGCGGAGCCCCAGAGATTGCTAATCACCTTCAGTCTTTAGGCGCGGATTATTTGGCCGTAGCTTATACGGATGAAGGCGTATCCTTGAGGAAACAAGGGATTCATCTTCCCATAATGGTTCTGAACCCGGTAAAGGAATCTTTGGAATTGTGCCTGGAACATGATCTTGAACCTGTCGTTTTCAGCAACAGCTTTTTTAGACATGTGTGTGATGTGGCAAAAAAGACTCAAAAGAGTATAAAGGTTCATCTGGATCTTGATACTGGTATGAAGAGGTTGGGCTTTGGTAAAGAAGACCTGGATGACCTTAAGGGATTAATCCAGGCAAACCCACAAATAGTCATTCAAAGTATGTATACCCATTTAGCCGGTGCTGATGAGGATATCCATGCTGATTTTTCTCAAGCTCAGATTAAAGACTTCTTAAAGATGTCTGATGAGCTGCAAAGGGTAATTCCTTCAAAAGCCTTGCGACATGTGCTAAACTCTGCTGGTATCATGGCGTTTCCTGATAGTCAAATGGAAATGGTTCGCCTTGGAATTGGTCTCTACGGTGTGGAAGTAGGCGGGGTCAAATCCGGTTCTTTGAAATCTATTTCCACGTTAAAAACTACCATCTCACAAATAAAAACCTTGAGTCCTGGTGAGACAGTTGGCTACTCCAGGGCTGGTCAATTACTAAATGGTGGAAATATTGCAACTCTTGCGATTGGTTATGCTGACGGCTATGACAGGAGGTTCAGCAAGGGTGTTGGTGAAGTATCTATTAATGGCAAGTTGGCACCTGTCGTGGGGAATGTTTGTATGGATATGTGTATGGTGGACGTGACTGGAATGGACGCTACAGAAGGTGATGAAGTAATCATTTTCGGAGAAGAAATTTCACTTGAGTCATTGGCTGAAAAAATGGGTACTATCCCATATGAAGTGCTTACCAATATCAGCACTCGTGTGAAGCGGGTTTATTACCTTGATTAGATTGGGACAG
>CAZLUY010000600.1:0-1614 GCA_964562785.1 uncultured Limnohabitans sp.
ATCCGCAATCATCCGTAGTCCCGCCGTTTCTAATTTGGTATAATCCCTGTTGAGGTTCAGATTCATTGCATTACTTCTCCAACCCATAATTTTAGGACCTCTTTGGTTTACCCTACCATAGGCACTACTTCTTTCATGACCGTCAGGATTGAGAATAGGGATAAAAAGGATGTTGGCCTGGTCCAGAAGATCTCTTTTATCACCAAAGGCGATATCTCTCATCAGCATCATCCCGGCATCCTTTCCATCAATTTCTCCAGAGTGGATCCCTGCTTGAATTAGTATTAGAGGTTTTCTTGACGAAGAAAGCTCTTCAGATGAAAAGTCTTGATCTGCGCTAGCAATCAGCATATGAATAACCCGACCCTGTTCACTGATGGCTGGATTGGTCATAATCATCAAGGGGCTGGCCGAGGCAAGCTTTTCAAACCATTCCATGGTTTCCTCATAATTGGGGGATTCTAAGCCGTCGGATAATTCGAAAGGAGTGACCCAGGGATTTGAATCATCGACCAAAAGCTTTTCACTTTCCCCTGTCCAGGGAATAAGTGGAGGCATGTAGTCTTGAGCTTTAAGAGAAACTGAAAAAGCAAGAGTAAAAAGGGTCAGTAATGCTACGTTTTTTGTCATGATGTATTCTTATTTCCCTTCAAACAGGGGATTGGGTTGGGATGGAATGGGAGCTTGAGTTTCTTCCCACCAATTTTGCAAAAGTTTAAGTAGTTCCTGTGCTTTTTCGGGACGAATGGAGGAAAGATCATTTTGCTCCGATGGATCATCCTTCAAATGGAATAATTCGAAATCTTTGTCCTCAAAGTAATACTGAAGCTTCCAGTCTCCTTGTCGGATTACCGATCCGGGACGGGTTCTGAATAGAGGATCTCGGATTCCCGGGTCACTGACTCTGTAAGCTTGAAGATAGATGGGGAAGTGCCAGAACAGGCTTCTTTCCTTCAGAGACTCTGTTCCAATGAGCAAAGGCCAAAGGCTTTCTCCATCCAGATTTTCTTCTAAATCAAGATCAAGAATTTCAATCAATGTTGGAAAAATATCTAGTTGAGTGATTAAAGATTCCTGATTTCTTCCGGGCGAAATGTGGCCAGGCCAATGGAGAAAGAAAGGTACTCTTATACCACCTTCATAGTAGCTGCCTTTTCCCGACCGAAGAGGCGGTTGACTAGTCACACCTTTTAATCCTCCATTGTCTGTTGTGAAAAAGATCAGGGTGTTGTCTAGCATCTTTTTCTCCTGAAGACTAGCAAAGAGGGAAGCGAGATTCCGATCCAGGTTTTCAACCATGGAAGCATATTCTGCATTGTCCTGCCCAAAAGCGGAAGTCTTGTTCAAATACTTTTCTGAAAGTTCTTCTTTACCCTGAATAGGTGTGTGAACAGCGTAGGGAGAATAATATAATAAGTACGGAGGGCTCAGATCATCGAGAGAGGCAATGGTTTTATCCATTATGGCGTCACTGAGATAGTCGTTTTGGGGACCTTGCCAGTTCCTAATCCCATAAGGCTCTGAGTAACTTCTTGGACTCCCCTCCGGTCCACCGCCGATGGATTTATCAAAACCAAAGTCCCTGGGGTCAGGACTGACATGCCATTTCCCTGC
>CAZLUY010000601.1:0-3682 GCA_964562785.1 uncultured Limnohabitans sp.
GAAGTCTCATGAAAAGTACCCCAATGCTTAAAGGTGCTTCCTACAATCATGTCATAGGTGCTATTATATAGCTCCTTTTTATAGGATTTTAAGCTGTTTGAAAAACTTGTGTATTTGAGCTCTTTAGATCTCTTTCTCTCCTTTAAACTCTTTTCCACCAATTTATGGTGGTAAACTTTCTGGAGTTTTTTATGTAATGGCCTGAAAGGATGGAAGGGGTTTTCCTCGTGATCGTTTTGTCTGTCATGTACAGAAAACATCAATTCTGAGAATAACTCAAGGAAACTGATTTTGCCCAAAAGTAGGATTGCCTTCTTGGCTTTCATCCTTTTGATCAAATCTAAAAAAATGGCTTTTGCCTCTGCGTGCTGCTCGTCAAAGATGTCGAAGATAGGAGAGACTTTGGGGGACATTCGCTAGCTAATTCGGACTCTGGTGGCTCCATACCCCCATTTGTCCTTCTGGGTATCCTGAAAGTACTTAATATTTTTTAATTGACTGAGTCGCTTGTGAATTTCTTTTCTAAGTACTCCATTACCGATTCCATGGACAAAAGTGATCTCCTCCAATCCGTAAGCGATGGCCTGATTTAAGGCCGACTCAAAAGCTTCCATTTGAATTCGCATCATTTCCGAATTACTCATTCCTTCGGAATTGTTTACCAACTCTTCAATATGGAGATCAATCCGATCTGAAGGCTTTGACCTTGGTGCAGGATCCTCGAACGAATCTTTATTTAATTCAGCATTAAGCTGCTGAATATTGAGCTCCTTTTCAGCTTGGTTCAATGGGAAACTATATCCTTTTTGATTAAGCATTGAGACCATAACCTTAGGTCTTTGAAATCTCGACGGGTGAAGTTTTAGCTTATGCTCCAACCCGGGTTTTTCGGGACTCTTTTGCTTTGAAATAGGAAGGCATTTAATCGAAATTCCATTCCAATTATCAAAGTCTGAAAACAGGAATTGACTGACTTTTGCTGTTGAATTTGATTCCAATCTGTCGGCATAAATGCTTTCTTGATTTCCTCCTTCTACCAAATTCACCAAAATCAAAAAAGACTCACTCGTTCCATTGACCAGGTAAATGCTGTATTCCCGATCATTGATAGGAACAAAAACTAATGAAAGTGGCTCAGTGGTCTTGCTTGTGGTGGAATGAGAAGTGTCTGAAGAATTTATTGAATCTTCATCAGTTAAATGAGATTCTGCTGCCTTCTGAACCACTACAATCTCACTTTTTAATACAGGAATCAAGAAGCCATCTTCGATTTCGATTTCTACTCTTGAACCAGAAATCTTTCTGATAATCCCTTCTTCATTACCCCTTAGAACTCTGGCAAGGTCTCCAACTTTCATGAATTGAGTGCTTCTTTGTAAGTATCTATTGCTCTTTGTCTGGCAAATTTATGATCTACAATGGGTTTAGGATAAGCATCTGTACCAAATTCTGGAACCCATTTTTTCACATATTCCAGATTCTTATCAAATTTCTCCATTTGTGAAGTGGGGTTGAAAACTCTGAAATAGGGTTGCGCATCCGTGCCAGTTCCGGCTGCCCATTGCCATCCACCATTGTTTGATGCTAGCTCAAAATCCAAAAGCTTTCTTGCAAAGTAGGCTTCGCCCCATCTCCAATCCAGAAGAAGGTGTTTCGTGAAAAATGAGGCTACAATCATTCGGACTCTGTTATGCATGTATCCAGTTGCATTTAGTTCTCTCATTCCTGCATCCACTATGGGATAGCCTGTTTTTCCATCACACCAAGCTTGAAAATGTGCTTCATCCTTACGCCATGGAATTTGATCATAGGCAGGCTTAAAGGCCTTGTTTACTACCTGTGGATTGTTGGCCAGAATCATCATATAAAACTCCCTCCAGATCAATTCATTAAGATAGGTTTCATTTAGTGAATGAGCTCTTTTAGCTAGCTGACGAATAGATATTGTTCCAAAGCGTAGATGTATCCCTAAGCGACTAGTTCCAGGAAGTGCAGGGAAATTCCGGGTTTTATCATAAGACCTAATCAACGAATCAGTAGTCTCTTGATCTGGAATAGGTATTGAGGTTTGAACAAAGCCCATATCTTTTAATGACACCATTTGTAGAGATGAGTCCACTTTAAGTAGGTTTTCGAATTTTGGATTACCAAAGACTTGAAGGTTTAACTCTTCGAACTTTTGCTTCCACTGCCTGCTAAAAGGAGTGAACACTTTATAAAAATCCCCTGAGCCATTTTTAATTTCATCTGGCTCAAAAATTAATTGATCCTTAAAGGTGAATAGACTTGCCTCAGCTTTTTGCAGCAAATGATCAACCTTTGCGTCGCGCTCCTTTGCATAGGGCTCGTAGTCTCTATTGGTGTACACCGATTCAATATCATATTCCTGGAGTAGGTCCTTAAAAACCTCCTCTGGAATTCCATAACTGACAAGAATATCAGAGCCTTTGCTTTGAAGTTGGGATTTGAGAGAATTGACTTGCTGATGTATAAAGCTTACCCGAGCATCATCGGAATCCTCAAGTTTTTCAAGGATACTTTTGTCGAAGATAAAAAATGGAAGAACGTTCTTTTGCTGTTGCAGAGCATAGAAAAGGCCTGCATTATCGATTAATCGAAGGTCTCTTCGAAACCAGAATAAACTCACTTTGGACATCTCAAATTCTTTTTTTGATAAAGCCCTGAACTGAGATCATTGTTTAATCATTGTCGCTTTCAGGCGGGATATTTTTATTGACCTTTTGTAGAGAGTCATATCGTTCATCAAGACGATCTAAATTAATGGGTTTCCAATCCCTTCGGTCATTATATCTCAGAAAGTCGTCATTGTCATTCACCCGAAGCTTCTCTTCTTTTTTTCTGGTGATTTTTTCAAACAGCTCGGAAAAGGAATTGAAGGAAATATTTTGAGACACTGCAACACCATAAGTCGCCACGTTTTGAGAAAGTGAAAGAGAAGTGAAGGTGTTGAAGTTATTTTTATTGAAGATCCGTATGCGATAAACACCATCCTCGGTAAGTGTGTATTCCGCTTGCCAGTCCCCAATAATGGATGCGGCATCAGCGTTACCATTATTATCAGTGAACCCCCCGTCACGAGAAACTCTCAATCTCCCATCAAGGAAGGTGTAGGCTACGCTAAGTTGAAAAGTTTCAAGGGCATTTTCATCCAATGAATTCAGATCAAAATCGATTTCAAGATTTTGATCTACCTGACCTAGGAATGTGTTTAATTGGGCTGAAAGTAATTGTCCAAGACTTGAGCTAATATTATTCACACCACTGAACTGGCCTTCCGGGGAAAGGGAACGGGTAAGAATAACAGAGAAAACTTGTCGGTTCATCTCTTGCTCATCATTGGCTATTCTGTTTTGGAATGCTGCTATTGCTGTTTGAAAATCTCCGCTACTTGGAAATTCAGAAAAGTCAAACCCGAACTCAATATCTGGCGATAGTAATTCACCTCGAAGATCCATAACAACCTTTACAGGATACCGACGGCTATTTTGGCTGCTTTGGTCATCGACTGTATTATTTGAAAGAATAGGTTGCAGGGAGACATTCTCAACATATTCAGCGGTTATGTCCATAATTCCTTCATATGGATCACCGTACCAGGTGATTTGACCGCCGGGTTGAATATTGAATTGTTTGTTCACCACATTGTACAGTGAAAAATTAT
>CAZLUY010000602.1:0-5226 GCA_964562785.1 uncultured Limnohabitans sp.
AATCATAGGTGATTTCCTCCAGGCAGAATGATCTTTCAATAGTATTATCTAGAACATCATATTCGAATGGATCAGCATCTTTGATTTCTAAGAATATATCCAGAGAATTGCTCAATACTGTTAGCGGAAGAGTGACCTCAATTGTCTCCTTTGGACCTACTGAAATTGGCTGCTCTTCTATCGAATCCAGAATTTCTCCTGATTTATAGAAATACTCAAGTATGGCATCTGTACCCAAATCGCCATCATTAGTTATTCTGGTTGTGACCAGAATTTCTTCACCATTATCTGGACATTCATTGCTAAAGACTAGGCTCTCAAACCTGAGGTTTGGCGCATCTCCTACAAATATTGCTCGCTCAGCGGTATTATTTCTTCTATCACGATCTTGTTCTTCTTCTAAAACATCTATGATTACTTCGACATTTTTGAGGCCCCCTATGGACGAGGAATATGGAGACGCAATGGCCACAGTTCCATCTTCTCCAGCATCTACACCATCAGCTTGTGCATCTTCACCCAGTGGCTGGCCATCTACTAATAACCTAACTTTAAATGGTCCCGAAGGAACAGCTCCAATATTCTCATAAGAAACAAAGAACAACACTTCTTCATCCAATTCTGGATTTAGCGTAGTAGGTGAAATAAATTGAGTTTCGACCTTCAAGTCTGGCCCAGGAGTTAGGATGGTAGTACTTTGTTCATACTCATTATTTCCTTCATTGCACTCTGTGGTTTGGTTATCAGAGTCAACCACAACTTTTAAATTGAAATTACCTTCCTCAACAAAGACGAATGGAATTCTCACCAGGGTGCCAGTACTCAATTTAGGAACGCTTGGAACTATAGTGCTCGCTATTTCCTCATTGTCCAAATAGAATGTTACTCGAACATCCTTCGCTTCGAATAAGCCATCATTTGAGATGTAGGCAGTGAGTTCTTGTTGAGTGAAAATCTGGAATCCACCGTCCCAAACCCTGTCAAATGATCCGGTACTAAATGGGCGACGCACTGAGAGTTCTGCACATAGTGGTATGCTTGATGTATTATTTAATTCACTGGACTCATCAATTTCATCGTTGGAATCAGTTTTAAATTCAAGCGAATGGTTTCCATAAGCGGAAATACTCGTGAAAATGCTGTCAGCAAAGTATTCATTCTTCCTTACCGAGTCGGATATTGTGTTTTCAAACGTGGTTATGGTACCAGCTTCGTTAATTGCATAGAGGTTGACAAATTCATCACCAATTCCAGTTACGCCACTGTTACCATAGATGGTTTTAATTTTGAATGTCTCTCCTGGTACGGGAAGGCTAGGTTCTACTTCAAACCACCTTCTATCTGTAGTAAGGTCTGGCTTTTTTGGTTTGTAAGTGATATCAAATTCAAGAACATTATTTGTTTCATCGAATTCGTCTATAGAACCGCTACCAAGCGGTCCGTCAGAGACTATTTTGATTCGCTTATCCGCTGTATCCGTGAAATTGAATGTCAGTCTGTAGCTTGGAATATTAGTACAATTAAGAACACTGGAAGTTATTGTTCTTGTGTCAACCAAAACGTCATCAATGAAGACCTGAATATCAAATGGACTGAAGGTGGGAACTCCTCCAATATTTCTGGTGGATACGGTAAGCAGATATGGATCCTCCAAGTTAAAGGTGGGGTCGGAAACTTTTCTTGGAACTAAATCAGCCTTTTCTGCATACAGTTTTTTCCGAATTGTCCTGAAGTTGTTAGACCTGTTGTCCTCTAGAACCTGATTGAATGGATCGGCTTGAATCGAAAAGAAGCAATAATCAGAACTACTGGTACAGGAGTTAATTTCGTTTATGTCATTGATACTTGTGACAAATGGAAATTCGATGGTTTCGCCTGGTTCCAGAAGCTGGATCACTACTTCTCCTATTAACCCTTCGCAGGAGCTATATCTTAATACAAAGTTTTCCGCATTTTCCTTTCCTATATTTCTGACTCTGGCTATTCCTGAAATATTTTCTCCTCGCAAATAGTAATTTCTTCCTTCATTAGCATCTAGAATTAATTCAGCCTGAAGATCTGCAAAAGTTTCAGTCTCGCTATTGTCTTCTACAACCTGTAAGGTGAAAGGACCAAAGGGCTCGACAAACCTACCCTCATCTACTTCACCTGTAATGGTGTAGGTTCCCAAGTCAATCGGACCCTGGAATGATCTGGAAAATCCTCCTGCTGAATTTGTTGTGGTGACTACACTCGCTCCATCGTCGATAGCTATTCTGACTTCAGCCCCAACTACCTTAGGTGTAACCGCCAAATCAAGGCCGATGAAATTGGCTACTCCTGAGACGTTCACTGACTGCCCAGGGAAAATAGTAGGAGTATTTAGGGTGGCTGTTACATCAATTCCATCTGGGAGTGCATAGAAGCGTATCGCGAAGTTGTTTAATTCGTTCTTTTCATCAAGTACATCCTGGTCATCCAACACTATTTTGATTTCCCTATTTCCACTGGCCGTAAATGCATAATCCCAGCTCACCTGGGTAGTAGACTGAGGTTCGAGTAATGGGATAATTGTAGACTCAATGAGGTTCTCATCATCAAAAACAGAAACCCTGAAATTCTCGGCAGGAAAATCAGATGTATTCCTTACAACCCCTGTTATGGTAAATTCTTCACCTAAAGCAGGTTCATTATTGCTAAACAGTATGTCTCCCGCGAAGATGGCTACATCTAATAGGTCGCTACTCACAATAGGGCTAGAAATTTGACCTGTTGAAGTCAGACAGCCATCCGTATGCTTAACCCTTATTTCTGACTGCCAATTAGCATCTTCGGTCAGATTATTCACTTCCGCTCTATAAATTTTTCCATCCGTTACGTCCAGATCCGAAGGATCTTCCTCAACCATTAGAATTTCTAGATTTTCAAGGAAGCTTGTTAGTAGCAGTTTTGGGAATCCGGTTTCAGGTAATAAGCCGGTGGTTTCGGTATACTTGAATCTGAAAACAAAGCGAGTCTCATTTGTACCAACCTCAGGAGATACATAGCTGCTTTCGAATCCAGCATCACCAACAAAGTCAATCTGCGGGATACCTCTTACTGTCACAAAAACAGTTTCGGTTTTACTACATCCATTTTCATCAGTTATGACTACCGTGTAATTGGTATCAACAATAGGACTGACAGAAATATTTTTACTTGTTTGTCCGGTACTCCATAGGTAATCAACCCCTCCATCTGCTGATAATACCAGATTATCACCTTGACAGATAGTAGCATTGGGAGAAATAGAAGTAATTGGTTCCGGGAAGTGGCTGACGATTTCGGTTTTGGAGTTGTTTTCAAGATTTTCATCATCCTCTATTATTTCCACTAGGATGGTATAATCGCTCTTGGAGCTCAAATCAGCTTTTTGATCAAACGAATAGTCATAGAATTGGCCAGGAGATAATATGACCGAAGTAGGTAATGTTTCTACGATTGGTGTACCACCATTAATGGAGTAGGAAACATTGATAATACCTATAACTGTTGAGCCAATATTTGAAAGCTTGATAGAAATTGTTTCCTCGTCGCTTAGTAAGCAGGCTGATTTTGGACCTATGAATTGCGCAATTGCTAAATCTCTCCCTTCCTGGGAGAAAAATTGAACTGCACCTATGCTTATTGGAGCAAACCTTGGGGTTCCATTGATGTCCTCATCTACTATGGATGTCAAATCTTCACCATTAGATGAAAGAGCATCTTCTTGTGGTGTCAAATCAGTAGGCGAAATAAATAGAGGGTCTACCGAAAGAGAATTAGCATCTCCGGAGCCGTTTGCTTTCCATGCTGTTAGATCGGCAAAGTTTGTATTCCCAAACCTCACTAATACAGCTCCAGAGGTAAAGAGGTTATTATAATCTAGAGTACTAGGACTGAGGCCAGTGCTGTTAAGGGATAAAAATGCTTCACTTGTATTGGCTTGAAGAATATTGTTTTTGATTTGGTTTCCGACTGAGCTGGACCCTGAGTAGTTTAGTGCATCCCCAGTTGCTGTATTCCATACTGAGTTATGGTAGAATAGGAGGTATTCGTTGCCGACCAGATTGGCAGTTTGTGAGGATCCTTTGGAGGAGATCATGTTATTAGCTACCAGAGCGGGGTCGGCTTCTAAGGCATCACTTGATGAAATTTGGAGTCCGTAACTTTTGGCATTTGAGATTCGGTTTCCGAGAAACCTCAGGGCACCGTCATTATCGATTAGTTGTACTCCAAAAGAGCTGAAATAAGAATTTTCGATAAGAGATATGGTATTATTGATGTATTCTGCGCTGAAGACTCTGTTGACACCAACGGCATATCTATACCCATCGGTAACCGTATTTTCGTTGAATTGGAATCCGGAAGCTGGAGGTGTGGCAGAAGAGGCTCCGCCTTCATAAAAGAATCCATTCCTACCTCCGATGATTTGGTTATTGATGATCTTTACATTGGAGGAAACAGAAGGTTCTAAACGAACATTTCCACGTAGTACGGCCTCGGTAGTTGTTAGGGGACTTTGTAGGATACAATTTTGAATCAGGAGGTTGTTTAATCGATTGACGGCCCAGACGGTATAGGTGAAGCCATTAGTTCCAGTCGCCTCAATGGCGAGTTTATTGAGGATGATATCCGAGGCATTATCTAGTTTAAAGACGAAGTTGTCCTCGATAGAAGTGGCAGCGAATTGTATGGTGACATCACCAAGGTTACCGGACTGAGGCTCATAGGTAATGGTATTGGTAGATGATGCTCCAGGGATATCCATGATGGTGGTCTGTTCCTGATAGGTTCCGTTGACTAATTGAAAATTGACTGGTCCATTGATACCATTTGTTTTCATTGCTTGTACCGTCTCCTGAATGGAGTTAAAAATCCGATCACCTGAGCCAGAGGGGTCGATGGTATAGATTCCGGAGAGCGGAGTCAAGGCCGAGGCATCATATTCTACGGCACCTATACTTGGAGCCACTTTTCTGGCTAGACCATTGATATCTTCTGTGACTAAAGGAAGGGGAGTTCCAGCCGAAGCCAGAAGGGGAGTGTTAGGAGTGAGATCGCTATCATTGGTGAACTGAGGATCTTCATCAAGAGAATTAGCATCTCCGGAGCCGTTTGCTTTCCATGCTGTTAGATCGGCAAAGTTTGTATTCCCAAACCTCACTAATACAGCTCCAGAGGTAAAGAGGTTATTATAATCTAGAGTACTAGGACTGAGGCCAGTGC
>CAZLUY010000603.1:0-11757 GCA_964562785.1 uncultured Limnohabitans sp.
TTTTCTGGTGCCGAAAAGAATTTTTTCCAGTCTGGATCTTCAGGGTCGCTTGGGATGTCAAAATAAAACTGAATATCGAAGCTCAGTTTGTAAATATCCTGAATGATATTCTGGATATTAACCTTAGATGTATTCAGTCCTGGAACGAACCTTGAATACTTCATAAACCTGGTTTCCAGCCTTACGGGTAACATCAAAACTGGGAAATCATCCGAACGATTATTGAATGAAGTCTTGATCTGGTGAAAAATAGGATCGTTATGTTTCGCTATAAAATGTGGATTCGGCATGATTACTAGTCTGTTAGCATGGTCGAAGCATGACGTGCAAAAAGTATTGGGGATTGATATAGAATATAGGCCATATCGCTACTACTAGCTCCCCATGTGGCCTGTCTCGGTCCAGTGCCATTCGCACTGAGATTAATATTTATTCCGTTCACCATAAGCGTGCTGGGCTGTGTATTTGGGTTACCAGTTATATGCTCCCAGGTCACATTATCCCAATTTTCCGGATTGGTATTAAGGTTTCCATTCAGGTCATCTAGTCCAAAGCTAATTTGACCTGGCCTCTCCCGAAGGACAAAGAACCAGCCTGGTTCATTCAGCTTAGTTCTATCTCCATTTGCTTCTTCTTGAGAAAGCTCAAATCCGAAAAAGTAAACATCAGGTTCTAACTTGCCAGTCACGATCGGCCACATTACTGGTTCAGAGTCGTCTAAAACTCTATCTGCATTCAAGTTATTTCCAGGATACTTGGCTTTTTGAGCATAAACCAAGGTGTCGGGGTACTTCCTTAGTAAATCCCCTTTTACCAAGAGAACTAGATCAGGACCCGGTTTGGCTTCGTTTTTACCCAAAGGCATATTCCACTTATGAATCTCCTTGATATCTGACCTTAAATTCTGATCCTCGATTAACCTATCGACATAATCCTCCACATTTTCTCCGGGCTGAATTTCTGCATCCGGGTCATTATCATACTCCCAGAAGTGCCTGAAGTAACTTCCTCTCATATCCGTTGGGAACTCTCTCCAAAGCAATTCTCTGGAGAATTCATGATTCATACCCATAAGGAATGATTCAATAAACTCTCGATTGGTCTCCATAAGGGTAATCGTATTAGGCTCGATTTCGCTAACATTCGGAATGATATAATCAGGAGAAATCTCCTTTAGATAGTCATACATGGGAATCGGGAATCGAGGATAAGCCATGATAGGCTTATTATTGTTAGCCCAGTTTTGAGCAAAGAAAGACGCTAATTTCCTGTCGAAGTTGGCCAGTGGGTTTAACCTGGATTTGATGCTGACATTGAGATCAACTGGAAGTAGCAGTCGAACAGGTTTTTTGAAAATCTTGGCTTTAAAGACGCCGGGCTGGGATTCCACCACAAACTTGGTGTTAAAAGTAGTCTTGTATAAATCCCGGTTTTCCAGAACTAAGCTATAATTCAATAGAATGACCTGGGAAACTTCAGCACCTTTCTTGAATAGAATTTTCTTGTTTTTCCCGTAACTTGCCTGATTAAACTCTTCGCTTATCCGGTCTGAGAAAACTTCTGGATCAATGGTAATATCCAAGAAGTGATTAACGCCCTGTTTTACTCCATTGGGAACGATATTATTCAAAATATCCTCTGCCCTTTCTTTTTGATCAGCCAAAACTTCGGGGCTCATTTTAGCAATTACTTCAGCTGTTGAGAAAGACACTTTGTTCACTCCCAAAATAGCATCAGTCAGATCTTCCATAAAGGACTTTTTCTGATTGGCTAAAATGGTAGTGATCGCCTGCATGGTCACAGCTGCAGGTAAAAACATGGATGGCTCCTTCTTTTTCGGAGCAGCAGAAATCTTGTTAGGATCTTCTTCAGGCAAATTTAGTTTCTGAAGTAATGTGGTGTTGAGAATAGTTTTAGCGCCATCCTCTCCGTTCTTTGTCATCAAGGCGGTTGGCGTGAAGTTATTTGCAACCTTGAGGAAAGTACCTGATTTGACTGCTGTAGGAACAGTGGAAGCATTCATCAATTTTTTGATGGTTCCAGAACCATCAAATTTTAGCATTTCAAAGGACTTACCTGCAGCGTTTATCAAATCGAACTGACCTAGCTTGAATACTTTCTTGACTGCTAAGGCTTTTGTTGTTCGCTTCATCAATTCACTTTCTCGAATCTTTTGATTGGCCTCATTAATTTCACCAATCTGCTCCCAAGCGATCTCCATAAACTTCTCCTGGTACTTTTGAACGACCTGAACCCCTAATCCTGCTGCTGCACGATTACTGGGATGAAGGTTAAGTTTATGAATCCAGTTTTGACTATTCTCATTGAGTTTGGTTAGACCATTGTGCCATTTACCATATGTAGGCGGAACTACTATTGGATCATCCTCAGCTGCAGGTGAGTAGAAAACCGAATTATTAAAGGATACCTGAGTATTCTGGAGATTTACCGAAAGATTGAGGATTTCAAGGAGTTGGTTCTTAAGATCTGCATCACTTACTGGCCATGGGGCCGTAACATAATCAGGGTGCCTCATCGCCCCCTCAACATATCCGAGAGCATCATCACCGATAGGCTTTATCCCAAAGCCCATATCTCCCATCTCCATCTCTCGTTTTCCAATGTCTTCAGGCAACTCTCTAGCCTGGAGTAACTCTGCAAGAGTTTCAAAATCGCCTCCACTATCTACTCTAAATGACCAAGTGTAATAGTAGGGATAGGTCCCAGGGTTCGTGCCGTTTTGGATTTTAGCTTTTGTCCAGGAAGATTGTTGAGCTTTAACGCCTTTAGTATCTAAACCTAAACCAGCCAAACGGCCAGTTTCAAAAGCTGGAATAAGGAAACCATGATATACGTTCGGATCATAGTCCATGCTTGGATCAGGATTCGTGAATTCAAGTTTTCTGGGTGAAATCACCCTTGAAAGAGCTAAATCCGGATCCTTAGCCAATTTTGCAGAAAGCTGAGTTGAGGCATTGCCATTGTTATTACCCAAATCTTCCAAAACATGAACATGAGCAAGCGCAAAAGTGTCTCGTTCATTACAAAAAACCTTCGACAGAGCTTCAGTCTCGATGTTTATATAAGGTGTAGGAGTTCCTCCATTACTTTTTTGGAACTCGTTTTCCCTAAGCAAAACCAAGTAAAACCAGGGACGGAGTTTTTGACCCACAGGCTTTGCTGGTGTAAACCTCCAAGGCAAGTCCTCTTCGTAGAACTCCAGATAGGCAAGATTATTTGTCTCAAAATTATGTACACCTCTTTTGGGATGTGCTCTGATTACAGATTGAGAATTAATACCTAAAACATCTCCAGGGCCCTGAACCTTCACGGTCTTCGGAGGTAAATCAGCTGTATCTTTGACCTCACCTTTGGAGGCCTCAATCTTGACCTTTACTTGAATTTCAGGCCTTTCAACAGTGGCGTTATTTGGTATTGTTCCACCCAAAAAATCTGCTTCGAGAATCTCATTTCCGAGACCCAATCGAACCCATGGCAAAAAAGAATAATTGGCTAAAGTATCCGACATATATTATAGGGCTAAGACATCACTACTTACTACTTGTACACTATCCTTTCCTGTAATGGAGGAAGCCTTGGCCATCTGCACAGCTTCCATATAAGACAGGTTAGTTGCTCCTTCCAGAGCATTTAGATCATCTGTTCCGGCTACGGCATATCCCGGCTTCTGAAGGACCACCTTGCTTGGATTCACCATCTTCGTCATATATGCTGATAAAGGCGACTTAGAAACGGCTCCTCTCTTACTGAAGAATGTGGCATGCGCAGCAGAAATTCCTTTAAGGACTTGCAATCTGGTCACCGATTCATCCATTATTAACTGCTCATATTTAACTTCCCGGTCTGCTACAATTCCTGTCTTCAATTGATCAGTACCCTCAAGGGAAACACCAGAATTTTGCTCATTGAATGAGGGAAGTGAGAGCTTTTCATCATCCTTGAGATCAAGGAAGTTGGCTGGGGCAAAGGTGTCTGTTAGATATTGAACATCTCCCCTATCAATGACTGTATTACCAACCCTTATTTCGATGACTTCGAAGTGATTGTAATCTGCTGGATTGAATTGACCAAACTTGGTAATCTCTACCTTAAGAGGAACTACTTTTTGATTCAGCTCAATAGAACCATTTGCTGTTAAAATCAGGCCTTCGTCCGCCTTGATACCCTTCATACGAAGTCCAGGCGATCCATTCACTACAATACTTCTCCAATTCTGATCATCATCCAAGGCTTCTAAGAGAAGTGGTAGGACTTCAATGTCAGGAAGTGTTGTATCCTTCTTATCTCCCCATGTAACATCGAATCTGACTTTGACGGAGAAGAATAAAATCTTGAATTTCGCTGTACCCTTTGCTCTCCATGGAGTAGGTCCTTCCAAGGAGAATTCAAGACTAAGGCTAAGAAGAGTAGCGCTTCCAGCTTTCACTGCCAATCTTGCTCGTGCATCAGCAATAAATCTAAATGGTGAGAACTGGAATAATACATCAAACCCAAACTCTCCAACTACCTTAAACCCTGCAACGCCGAAATAGAAATCTATTCCCGCTCCAAACTGAACAGTATTAGAAGTGACGGCGAAATAACAGGTAAGAGTTAGTCTCGGATTCCCTGAAAGAATTTTCAGAGTCAAGCGTTTCATACTTGGAATCTGAAGGTGCGTTGGTGGGCTAAACCTTGGGTGGAATCCACCAACGGAAAGAACAAAATCAGGCTTGGCTCCCCAACCTATTCTCAGTACCATATCGCCCTCTAATCCAAAAGTCAGCACCTTAGAATCAAAGAGACTAGCATCAAAACTGAGCATTCCTTTCTCGAAATCAATCATTCCGAGGAAGGCAACCTGAATTTTTATTAGAGCCGCATTTTCATCCGGTAAGATCACCCTCAGAACACCCAAGATTCCAAATCGAACTGGATTTGCGAACTCAATCGCTACACCAAGATCTACTCTTAGAATGGTAGGGACACCCCAGGTGATTGCGGCCATTGGTCCCAAGACAAACTGATCTCGCTTCACTGGGAACACTTCGCGGATATCGGTCAAAATCTTACTGATATTGGCAACAATATCTTTTGGGAAAAGAATATTCTGGATGGTTCCAGTACGAACTCCGTCGCGGAGTCTTTCCACCTGAATAGTTCTATGAATTCCAAGAATTCCCCCAAGACCGGATATGAAGAACCCAAATCCTAGAGCAATACCTGGCGAGAATTCTACAGAAACTATAAATAGCACTGAAGTCCCCGGCTTACCATCGGGCATCTTGCTATTTATTAGGCCAATAGCAGACACCGCGAACATCTTCATAAAGGATAGTTCAACCGCGCCGGCATACTCTCCTTTGTCACTATCAAAGAATAAATATCCTCCACCAGTAAATACAGGAGTATCCAGAGAGACTCCAAGCCCTGTAGGTGGTTTGAATGAAATATCAATATTAACTATGCCGAAATTGGCATCACCTTGTGGGATGCCATTGCTTATGGTCGCCTTTTGAATATTCGCCTCGATCCCAAGACCTTCAACAGAAGCCGCCACCGGTCCGAGTGTAATACTTGCCCCTGAGAATGCAACCCCAAAATCTAGTCCATTGGCTCCTTTATCCTGAAAGGTGATTTTTAAGGCATCGAGTTTAACTGCATTGCCAAACTTTCCATTAACCGGGATTAAAAACTCTCCTTCACTAGAGCCGAAGGAAATACTCATTCCTGAAGGCCAGCGGATATCCATATCCAACCCAAATTCTGACCCAATTTCCAGATCCCGAACTAAAAGCTCACTAGGTAAAAGATCATCCATTCCAGGGATCACGATCTCATTTTGGATCATTCCTCCTAGTAAGAAATCCCAATCATTTGATGAGGTACGACTTAGCCCAATTTTACTCAAGTAAATCCTGATGATATTAGGGGCATCTACCACCTTGATGGCATTATTCTCAGGAACTTCACCGATCACATGGAAGGCGCCTTCGCTATCCACCATGATATCCACAGAGATTGAAGCTGGATCTCCTCCCATTCCGGTGAGACCCTCAAGCTCTAATTTACCCTTGAGCTCTATCTTGAGTTTACCTTGATCTTTCGAAATTTCTATTTCTTCGATAGTGACCTTAACAGAACCCAGATTTATGACAGCACTATTCTCAATGGAGGCACTCCAGTTTGAATCTGAGGTAACTTCAAAGTCAACCCCAATTACAGCAGGTTCCCCTTGATCATCCTCGAAGCCCGGAATTTTGAGCTTTCCGGAGAATTCAAATGGATAGGTAATTCCATCTTTATTGAAAGCCAACTTCAACTCCTCAATCGTCAATTCGAATCCAGCGATTTTAACTTCCTGATTATTCTCAATTCCGATTTCGTACTTCTTGTCCGCCTTTTTATATGAGAAATCAATGGATAACTCAGCAGGAGCATCGCCTTGTGAATTATCTATTCCTTCGAATCGTAAACCTGCTTGTGCGCTAATACTTTCTAGGTCACCACTCTGAATTAGCAGATCGAAAGATTGTACCAAGACCACTACATCTCCAGCCTTCAGCTCGGTGACTTGATTTCCAGGGTTGGCCTGAATACTGAAAGTATCGCTGTCGCTCAAAGCGAAGCTAAAAGCAAGGGAATTATGGCCATTATCAAAACCAGGGAACTGAAGGTTTCCTGCAAAGTCCGCATCTGTCAGATTTCCGTTTTGAATAGAAAATCCAAACTGAGTGAATGTCAAGGTGAGATCTCCAAGCGTCAGAGGAGGTGGAGACTGGGCAGCAAAAGTGATTTTGTTATTTGCTTTGGTGTAGCTAACAGCTACTGAGGTAAAATTCTCTGATGCAGGTAATTTGAATTCAGCGGCTCCACTTAAGCTTTGGAGATTACCGTTTACAACCTCTATAGCTAAAGCAACATCCTTAAGCTCTAATGAACCACCCGCGAAAGTCCCATTTGAAGTTATATTCACGGTATAGGAATTACCCCCATTCGCAACAACCAAAGCAAAGTCTAACCCTCCCCCATCGGTAAAGACCGGCATTACCATCGTCCCGGAAAGATTACCTGAATCAAAGCTTCCATCTTCTATCCTGAAACCAAGAGAGTCAATATCTAAGGTGAATATGGTGAGATCAACACTTGGAAGATCAGCTGCAGAAAGCTCAATTACCTCAGGTGAGTTTTTGCTATAGGAGATGGCAATATCAAAAGGCTGATTAGGTTCAGTGATTTCTGGAATATGTAGCTTACCAGAGCCATTGGCATTTGCAAGAGAACCACTGTTTACAATTACACCAAGTACCAGGTCCTCAAGCGCAAACATTCCAAACTGGGTCGTTTGACCCGTTCCGTCGATGGAGAATTGATAATTGCTTTGGCTCGGATCTAGTGAAATAGCGAATCCAAGTGGGGTTCCATCAAAAACAGGAAGCGTCACGTCTCCATTAATATCTGCAGAGAAATCACCAGACTTACTTTCAATCTTGATCAGGTCAAAGTCGAGACTAAAGCCTTCTAAACTTGCTGCTGCATCCTGGACCTGGATGATAAATATGGTATCTTGACCTATTTTTTGGAAGGAAATGGAAAAGCTAAATTCCTGATCCATGCCTGGAATTTCCAGAGATCCAGTTCCCGAAAGAGTTTGTAATTCACTGTTTTGGACTACTAATTCAAAACTTGCAAATTCCAGTTTAACCTCCCCAAATTCAAGCGTACTATCTCCTGCTGTACCATCTAAAGAAAGGGTGTAGTTTTTACCATTTGATCCGATGGTCTTTTCAAATTTAATTCCAGCACCACCGGTTGACTCCGGAAGTTTAAAGTCTCCATTGGCCTTACCTTGGTGCAGATTTCCACCACGCACATCTATTAATAGAGAATCAACATTGATCTCACCTCCAAATAATTCTTGCTGGACTGGATTCGTAAGTGTAATTAGGTACCGTTCATCTACCGAAGTATAATTAAAGGAGACAGCGACATGATCGTCAAAAGAAGGAATCTTCAGCTTGGCTGTCGCTGAGAAGTTCTGAAGATCACCGGAATCCACTGCCATGTTCATGGCTACTTCCTTCAATTCAAAATCACCGAACTTGACAAAATCCTGACTACTTTGAATATCAATTTGATATGTATTTCCTCTTGAAAAGGTCATATCAAAATCAAGATCACCACCTTCATTAAATAATGGAAGAACCAAACTACCTACGGCACTAGCGGTAAACTGACTTCCCCCCTGGCTTGTGAACAGCAGTTGGGTGAAGCTAAGCTCAAAGCCACTAAGCTCTGCCTGGACATTATTAATCTCTATTCGATACTGAGTGGTATCACCGTCAATGGTGACGTTGAAATTAAAATCGAATTTCTGACTAAGGCCAGGTAACTCCATTTTACCGGCTCCAGTCACTTGATTGACGGAGTTAGAAACTACACTAAGTAGGAAACTTTCCACTTCCAACTTAATCGGGCCAAACACCAACTCATTGTCAGGTTCGTCTTCCTTAAGATTTATAGTGTAATCATCTCCATTAGTTAGAATATCGATATCAAAGGCAAGTCCTGCGCCATCCGTGGTATCAGGGAGTTTTATGCGTCCTTCTAAATCACTTTCCTGGAAATTCCCATTTAGGAATTGGAATAAGATCTTTGAAAAATCAACCTTTAAACCGACAATACTTGGAGTACCGAAATTTCCTCCTTCAATTTTGAGCGTCTCATTTTGTCCATTCCGGATAAAGGAAAAACCAACCTCAATCTCTTCATTGTTATTGATCTGAGGGATCTTCAGCTCACCATTACCAGTGACGTTTTGCAACTGACCATTTTGATAGTGCATATCATATTGGTCGATAAGAAGCTCAAAATCACCTTTCTTGATTACCTCCTCTGCATCATTCGACACTGAGATTTTCAATTCATCGGTCTGAGGGTCTAAAAATTGAACATTAAAATCAACGGATCCATTATCGAAGTAAGGGAAGCTGAATTCACCTTCCCATTGACTTTGCTGTAGGGTACCATTCTTATGTATTTGAAGGGCAATAGTTTCAAAGGTGACCGTACCAATTCCGATTGGAGCAGGTGCAAGGTTTGATACTACAAAATTGAAAACTGGATCAGCATACTGAAGTGTGAAGTCTGTTTTCACCGGCTGGTCAGAGGAATCATTGACACCTTCTAATTGGAGCCAACCATTAATGGTGACATCCGCTGGTGAATTAGAATGAGTAATAACTTCAATCTGCTGGAAAAATATCTGGATTGGTCCTTTGCGCAGCTCTTGATTCTGAGGATTCTGCGCGAAATAACGGACATCTCCATTATTAAGGAGTTCAATATCAAAATTAATAGTGCTTGGACCATTCTGTCCTGAATCAAGGAAATCAAATACCAGTTCACCAATAACTTGAGTCCCCGCTTGGAAATCACCATTTGAAATCACGAGTGTCAATTGATCAATATTGGCCTTAAAGCCTTGGAGTCGAGCAGCAGGAATATTGGAACCGGATCCAGTAAATGTGGTTCCATCCCAAGTCAACACCACCTCAACCTTATGATCATCCGGACTATTTTCTTGCTGAAGTCCAGGGAGAATTAAATCAGCAGTCAGTTCAAATTGGCTTATCTGAGAAGTGTCAAAAGTCAGACTAGAAGTCTTCAAGTCAATATCCACCCCGTGAAGCTTAGCCTCAATCAATTCCGTCTGAACTATATGAAACTCATTGCTACCATTATTATCTCGAATCTCTATTCTATAGGGTATTTTGGCTAACTCATCCTGAACCCGATCTCTGATAGATTCAATTTCGGATTTGGCCTCAAGAAGAAGTGATTCGATCTCATCTGTAGCTTCTTTTAGCTTTAGGGTAAGCTCTTCAATTTCCGATGGTAAATCATTGAGTAGAAACTCTTTCCCTTCATCCGCTAAACCCTGAGCTAGCTGTATAATGTATTCAGCACCTTGCTTTTGTACATCAACAGGAATTTCAAAGGGTAAATTGGCTTGATCCTCTAAATGATCGAAGACCAAAACGAGCGTGTCAGCCGGGTTGGCAAGGACATCATCAATTATACTTTTGAGTTGACCTATGCCAGCAGGGGTCAGGAGAGAATCGAAGGGATGCTTGATATCGGCCATACAAAAAATAGGTTCCGGTCCACGATAAAAATCTAACTGTCTAGAAATTAGGAACTTTGGATCGGAATTGAAAGAAAAAAGCCGAATAAAAAATGATTTTATTTAATTAAATTCAATGAATAGTTAATATAATTCAATACCAATTACATTTTATTATATTTTTTGTCCATTTATTTATATTTATAACTAAAAATACTCTCCTATAAATGAATGAATCTTCAAAGGGAGGAATAAGAGAAATGGATGGGGTGATTAAAGCTTGTTTAGCTTTTCCAAAGAAACTTCTGTAAAGTCTTTTATAAATAAATGACAGTCCGGTAGCTCATCCGGCGTATGTGAAGTTAGTACCCCAACCGTAAACATACCTGCACTCAGTGCAGCTGTGGCACCTGAAAAAGAATCTTCAAAAACCACACAAGATGAAGGATCCAGCCCTAGCTTTTCTGCTGTTTTCAGATAGACTTCTGGATTAGGTTTATGTTCGGTTACATCTTCCTCCGAAAGCTTGGATTTAAACCAATCCTGAATACCCACGCCATTAAGTATGAGATTAAGGTTAGCTCTTGGTGCCGAGGTGGCGACGGCAAGATCTACCTTGGAAGAATTGAGAGCTTTGAGGAATGCGATTAATCCGTTCACTGGTGCTATATCCTTGGCGTAGATTTCCCGAAATAAGCTTTCTTTTTCAAACTCAAGCTCCCTTAGCTCCTCACCTTCTATTTTTCTGGCTAAAAAATGACTCAGAATGTAGCTATTGGTCTTTCCATACATATGCTCTTTAAACTCCTCCTCCGTAGGGAAGACTTCCCGCAAAGCAAAAAACTTTTTGAATGCGATAGAATGAAAAGGGTTAGTGTGGGCAATCACACCGTCCATATCGAAGATGGCAGCTTTTATCATAGGTCTAAATTCAAAAAGGGGGCTAGGCCCCCTTTTAATTATTTTTCAAACTCGTTTAATGTTCTTTCGATAATATCGCAGCATTCGTGCAGCTGCTCCTCTGTCATAACTAAAGGAGGCGCGAATCGAATAATATTACCATGGGTTGGTTTTGCGAGCAACCCATTTTCTTTAAGTGCTACACAAATATCCCATGCCGTACTGCTAGCCTCGGTATCATTAATTACAACTGCATTCAACAATCCTCGACCTCGAACTAACTTGACCAATGGGTTTTGACCAACGAGTCTTTGCATCCTTGCTCTAAAGATTTCTCCAAGCGTTCTGGCATTTTGTGCAAGCTTCTCATCTCTTACCACCTCAAGAGCAGTCATTGCGATAGAAGTTCCAAGTGGATTTCCTCCGAAAGTCGAACCATGCTGTCCTGGCTGAATTACATCCATAACATCACTATCTGCTAGAACTGCAGAGACAGGATAAAATCCGCCGGAAATTGCTTTTCCTAGAATCAACATGTCAGGTTTGGTATAAGAGCTTTGTCTTTCACAATGACCTTCACATGAACAGTTACCACAAACTGCCAATAATGATCCAGTCCGGGCTATTCCTGTTTGAATCTCGTCAGCAATAAATAACACCTCTTTTTCATTGCACGCAGCACGAGCATCGGCTATGAATGTATCGGAAGGCACATATACTCCTGCCTCACC
>CAZLUY010000604.1:0-2212 GCA_964562785.1 uncultured Limnohabitans sp.
GCTATTCCTCCCTGTCCATGAATTAATCTTTGTATATCCAGCAAACTGTATCCTTTCTGGAAGGTCATAATATTTCAAAATAGGTGATACCGCGCCAATATGCGGCGAATCAAAACATGATAGTACATGCTCAATGACTCCCTCTGAAAGCTCAGTATCGTTGTTGAGGAAAAACAAATAATCCCCATCAGCTGCATCTATTCCTAGATTATTAGCACCTGCAAAACCTACATTTTTTTCAGAGTTTATCTCCCTGATTTCAAAGCTCCAATCCTGGTGATGCACCAGAATTGAATCCTTCTGGCCATTGTTGACGAGTATTACTTCAAAGTTTGGGTAAGAAATTGCATTCAGGCTTCTAAGAAGCTCAAGAGTCACATCCGGCTGCTTATAGTTTACAGTGACTATGGAAATCAATGGCTGATTCATGAGTGTACTTTTTTACCGATAACCTGTATAGCATTTCCCTTATTTCCCGAATGAACCAATCGATCCAAATGAATCAATGCCTTGGCAAAGGGAAGGGTCAAGAGCTGAGTAAAAGTGCCCGCCTTCTTTCCCAGGTAGGCCATTTCCCATGCAAATCTTGAAAGGATGCCATCTGAGTAGGAAGCATGCACTATTTCAAAACCTTCATTTACAAATCTCTTCTTCAAACCTTCAAGGTCATATACCTGGCCGATGTGCTCATCTTCCAGCCAGTCCTGATGTTCCTCAAAGTACTTTCCTGGAAATATGGTACTCTGATCTTTGTTTGGAATTTTTACCATGAAATAGCCACCGGTTTTAAGCTTCTCACGAACTGTTGAAAAAGGCATTTCCTCCGGGAGAATATGCTCGAAAACATCAATTGAGAAGACGAAATCCAGTTCGCAAATAGCCGTATCCTCTAAATGCTTACTTGTCGTTCTTACATTTCTAATTTCTGCTTGGGAAAGTGCTTCGTCAACAGAATTTATCCTTTCCTGATCAATATCCAGTGCATGAATGATTGCGTTTGGGTTGGCTTGAGCCAGACTAATGGCGTATTCTCCATAGCCTGTTCCCAAATCAAGGATTTCAGATTTATCTGAAAGAGGAATCTCTTTCATCAGTTTCTTGAAGATTGTAAAGCGGGCATAGTTGCCAACATTTGTATAGCCAAAAACCTTGTTGAAAAGCTTTGCCAGTGAAGGGTTATCCTTCATTCTAGCACTTGTATAAACTTGAGCTTGTCCAAAAGTGAGTTCCATAATCTTTTACTTTAATGATGGTAAAACTTCATTTTTAATGGTATTCCAAAGGCCCCAGTAAGAAGCGATATTGACATATTTTCTCAATCTCAATTGACCGATAATAATGGTCAGAATGGTACTTAATGCCGTGGCTATCGCCGCACCAATCAGGCCATAGAGCTGAATCATTATAAGGTTCAAAACCATATTCAAACCCAAACTGAAAATCAACATCTGGAGGTTAATTTGCGAAAGCCCAACGGACTCAAGCGTTAACCCAAAAACTCTTCCCCAAGGCTTGATCATACTTGCCGGGACTAAAATCAACAGGATCCAAAAGGCCTGCTCGTATGATCCATTTCCAAGGATCTCTATCAGGTTTTCTCCAAAAGCCAATACAGCCAGTACTCCTGGAATGGTTAATACAAATAAAAAAAACAGCCCTCGGGCATATTCGAAATTAAGGTGAGTACCATTCCCTTTTCGCTGAGTTGCTGCAAGTCGCGGATAAATGGTTTGACCAAATGCCAACAAAGGAAGCTCTACATATTGAATGATTTTTGTGGCTAATTGGAAGACTCCCACTGCAGCAGGATTAAGAAAATAGCCAATCATGAAAATGTCTGCTTTCTGAAATAGTAAAGAGCAGAGATTAGTAGCCGAGTTATACTTTCCTTGATCCACAATTGGCTTGACCCACTTTAGATTTGGAATTCCAAATTTAAAAAAAGGCATAAATGCCCATATCAATGAAAATGAGATTCCAATGAGACCTAAGGCGACCAAGATACCTACAAAGGATAGCCCTTGGGCAAAATATAGGTAAGCTAGGCTAGTGGAAACCAATAGGCAATAGCCTACATTAAGATAGAAATACGTAGAGAGCTTTTGCTTGGCCAAAGCCAAGGAGCTCAGTAATTGGATAATACTTAATCCGAAAAGAGGTAAAATCCCTAAAGACAACAACTCACCTAACCCAGGCATATTCAAGATCCCTG
>CAZLUY010000605.1:0-7817 GCA_964562785.1 uncultured Limnohabitans sp.
CTTAACTTTTAAAATCGATGAAGCAATTACGAGTACTCGTAGGTATTGGGCTATTATGCCTAATAAGTTTTTCAAGTTTTGCCCAATTCAATTTGAATGGGCAAATGCTGGTTCGAAGTGAATTTAGAAATGGCTATGGTAGGCTAATCAATGAAAATCAAGACCCTGCGGGGTTTATTGCTCATAGAGCTCGATTAGAAGCCAGTTACAAAATTGATCGCCTCAATTTCTTCATGAGCGTCCAGGATGTAAGAACATGGGGAAGTACATCCACTGCTAACATCACGGATGGATTTCTTTCGGTTCATGAAGCATGGGGAGAAATTTCCTTTGGCGAGAACTGGAAAATCAAGCTCGGAAGACAGGAATTGAATTATGATAACGCCAGATTCCTTGGAAATCTTGACTGGGCACTTCAAGCAAGATCGCATGATTTCGCACTTGTAAAATATGAAAAGGGTGACTCTAAGTTACACTTGGGTGCTGGTTTCAATCAAGATGGTATTATGAATAGTGGTAATACATTCACCACCCCCAATAATTACAAAGCAGCTCAATTAGTCAGGTTTGAAAATAAAGCTGGCAAGCTTTCCTACTCTCTGCTATTCTGGAATGATGGGAGGCAATATATAGACATGGATGATAATGGAAATATACTGGACGAGGGTATCCGGTATATGTCTACCCTCGCAGTCCCAACCCTCAGGCTTCCCATAAACAATACCATATTATCAGGCCAGTTCTATTACCAGTTCGGAAGTGACGTGACAGGTAAGTCTGTAAGTGCTACCAATTTCGCTCTATTGGTTACTCAACTCATAGCGCAAAATGAAGAAAAAGGATCTAGATACCGAATAACCGCTGGATTCGAATCTTTAAGTGGTACGGCAAGTAATGAGACCGAGGATAATAATTCATTTAGTCCGCTATATGGTACCAATCATGCGGTTAATGGATTTATGGATCTCTTTTACGTAGGTAATCACTTCAACACGGTTGGCTTGAATGACTTCTTTTTGAGAACACGATATGATTTTAGTCCGACTTTCTGGATCCAAGGTGACTATCACAATTTCTCAAGCGCCGCTACATTGTTGAGTGAAGGAGTAACGGGCGATGAACTGGATAAAGGCTTTGGATCGGAATTAGACTTTAGCTTAGGCAAAGTGGTCAGCGAGTCCATTTCTATTCAGGCCGGCTATAGCCAATACTTTGCCTCTGATACCTTTGAGTTGTTCCAAAACAATGGCACCTTGAAGGGAAGTCAGAATTGGGCATATATTATGTTTGTTTTCAGACCAAATAACAAAGCTAAATTTATCGGAGTACCTCTGTAATTAGATTAGAATGAAGTTTTTACTATCGACCAAGGTTTCGATGCTGTTGATTTTCCTTCTGGCATCAGCCATGGGGGTAGCTACTTTTGTAGAAAATGATCACGGCACGGCAGTGGCGAGGGCCCTCTTTTATGAGGCGTGGTGGTTTGAGTTGATGATGGTGTGGTTATGTATAAATTTCATCGCGCACATTCGGCAATACAAGCTGTTTTCTAAAGGTAAATTACCCCTTGGGCTATTTCATGTAGCCTTTATCATTATTGTCCTCGGTGCCGGGGTGACTAGGATCTTTGGAACTGAGGGCACTATTCACATCCGTACTGGTTCTTCCGAGAGCACCTATTTTACATCTGAAAAATTTATTCAAGTCGAAAGCGACTTGGAAGTACAATTTGCTGAAGAGATTGCGGTTACTGCTAAAACATTCGAGCCAACAACCTATGTATTAAATCTTGACGGAGAAGATGTAAAAATCTCCCTGGAAGACTACTTAGCTGCGGGGAAAGAAGTCTTTGTTCCTGGTGAAGAGGATTTAATTGAGTTCTCTTTTTTAAAGGATGGAGTTCGTAATGACCGTGTGGTCAAAGTCGGAGCCATTCTGGATCTCGGGGAGATTTCCCTGGGAACTACAAAGGATTCTAATACTCAGGTGAAAATCTGGAAAGAAGGTGAGGACTGGTACATTCGTACTGACCTACATCTTCAAATAATGGAAATGGCTACCCAGCAAATTGGTGCCATTCACACGGATTCCATTATGTCTGTAAAACTCCGATCTCTATACCAATGGGATAATGGGGCTTTCGTGATTCGCTCCATCAGAGAGAAATCAAAGGTTGATTACATCAATGAGGAAGATGATAAACTAGCTGAGAATCTGCCAAGTGGGCTAAAGGCTAGAATTACGGACTCAGAAGGAAATGAATTGGCAAGTGGATTTTTCCCAGAAGTGACCTATAAACCAAAATGGCTGAGCTTTGAAAAGAATGGTAAGGCCTATCATTTCACCTATGGACCAATGGCTAAGCAATTGCCTTTTGCTCTGCACCTTAATGAATTCGAACTTGAGAGATATCCAGGATCTCAAAGCCCGGAAAGTTATGCGAGTGAGGTCATGATTATGGATGAAGGAGAAGAGTGGCCATACCGGATTTTCATGAACAATGTTCTGGATCATAAAGGCTATAGGTTCTACCAAAGCTCTTATGATTCCGACGAAAGAGGAACAGTACTCTCGATCAATCAAGACCGACCAGGTACCTATATGACTTACCTGGGCTATTTCCTTCTTGGCCTGGGAATGTTCCTAACCCTCTTTGCACCCGGAAGTCGATTCCAAATATTAAACAAAAGACTTAAGCAAATCTCTGCTAAGACTGCAGGAATTTTTGCATTAGTAATTATAGCCTCGTTTAGCCTTAATGCCGAGGGGATGGAAGGTAATCCCGGTTTTTTAATTCCTGAAGCGCAAGCTAAAGAGTATGGCGAGCTAATAATTCAGGACCTGGATGGCCGAATGAAACCACTGAATACTCTTGCCAATGAAATTGCGAGGAAGCTAAATGGCAGGACAAAGATAGAGTTCGATTATTTAGGTCAATCTTTTACTCTTAGTCCGGAGCAATTCCTTTTGGCAGTTCAATTAAAGCCTGAAGAGTTTAGCGCGATTCCTTTGATCAAAATAGACAAGGAGAAGTCCCTCCTTGCTTTTGAGGCTCTGGGTAAAGAGCCAACTGACAGACTGAGTTTCCTAGACTTTATTGATGAGGAAGGAAACTACCTCCTGTCGGACATGGTAGAGCAGGCCAATCTGCTAAAGCCTTCGCAAAGGAATGAAGGACATAAAGAATTGCTGAAAACAGACGAACGGTTCAACATCTTTTACGCCGTTCTTATCGGTGACTTTTTGAAGCTTTATCCTAATCGATTGGATGACAATAACACCTGGTACACCAGCAATCAATTCACCGAAGGCTTTGAAGAAGAGGATGGAATCTTCGTAAGGAACATTGGGAAATTATACTTAGCGGGTCTGAATCAAGGCATTCAAGAGGGTTCCTGGGATGATGCGAATGAAGCATTAGGATACATCGCTTTATATCAGCAAAAAGCCGGAGAGGAAGTTTATCCAAGCGATAATGAAATAAAGGGGGAATTACTTTACAACAAGTTGAATTTGGGAAATAGACTTTTCGGTATTTTCTGGCTGCTTGGTCTGCTCATGCTTGTCCTTGGAATTGTAAGATTATTTAAGTCCAGCAACACCTTGAATCTGCTTTGGAAAATAGGCTCTGTTCTGACTTGGGTGGGTTGGTTAGTATTCACTTTCCACCTCGCATTGAGATGGTACATAGCCAAGCATCCTCCATGGAGTGACGGATTTGAAATGATGGTTTTCGTGGCTTGGGGAGTACTTCTATTCGGGTTAGTCTTCTCCAGGAAATCCAAATTCACCATTCCTTTAGGATTGCTTTTCTCTGGCACCTTGTTGTTCGTTGGCTTCCTCGATTGGCTAAATCCTGAGATCACCAATCTAATGCCGGTCCTTCACTCCTATTGGCTCAAAATCCATGTGGCTATTATCGTAAGCGGATATGCACCTTTGGCACTTTCAGCAATCATTGCCTTGCTCAGTCTTTGCCTTTTGATCTGGAAGCCAGTAAACCCCAACTCAAGATGGTGGCTTTCCATGAAGGAATTGATTGTTGTAAACGAACTATCCATCACCATTGGCTTATTCTTGCTCACAATAGGCACCTTCCTCGGAGGAGTTTGGGCGAATGAAAGTTGGGGAAGATACTGGGCATGGGATCCTAAAGAGACCTGGGCACTGATATCCATACTAGTTTATGCAGTGGTTCTCCACCTTCGTTTGATCCCTGGTACAAGAAGTTCTATCATTTACAACCTCGCTAGTCTTTGGGCATTTAGCTCAATAATTATGACTTCCTTTGGAGTGAATTATTACTTATCTGGCTTGCATAGCTACGCTAAAGGTGATCCGGTTCCAGTCCCATTTTGGGTATATGTATTGACCATTATTCTGATTGTAATCTCCGTAATCGCTTACATCAGATTCCAAAGATTAAAGCCTGAGGAGCAAAGAAGGCTTTTGCTTTAAAAGTTACTCACCATATAAATTTTATTTCCGCTTCTCAGGTTTGGGCTGTGAGAGGTAAGGGTTTTTCCCTATTTTCCGTACCTCAAATTCACAGAACAATGCGGAAACAACTATTCTTTTTATGCTTCCTGCTTTTTATCGGAAGCTTCGCCACAGCCCAGAACAAAAAGGGCATCACATGGAAGGATATCCCTACCTGGAAATATATGCAGGGGAACACCTTTAAAATCTCCCCTGATGGACAATGGATTGCTTATGGAATGATTGCCTTGGAGGATAATGGAGAGGTTATTCTTCAGAAAATTGGTGATCCAGAATCCAAAGAAACATTCAAAATTGGCCACACCAATTTCCCTTCGATTGCTTTTAGTAATGATGGCAAATGGATCGCCTTCAAGGAGTATCCAAAGTTCACTAAGGACAAACCAAAAAATGGTAAGGGCCCTAAGGACAAGTTGGTTCTTTTAAAGCTAGGGACAGATGAAAAGGAAACTTTTGAAAATGTAAGCAGCTTCAGTTTCAATGGAGATGCCGCAACACATTTAGCGATCAACCTTCCAAAAGACGGTAATGGAAAAGCAAAGGGCTCTGACCTTTTGATTTATGACTTGAATTCCGAAAAAGGCCAACTACTAGGTAACGTAACCGAATTCAGTTTTAACAAGTCTGGAACACACCTAGCCTATGCGGTAGATGGGTCCAATGCTTACGGTAACGGGCTTTACCTAATGAATTTGGCGGCTAAAAGCACCACGGTTCTTGACTCAGACAAAGCCACTTATCGATCATTGAATTGGACTGAAAAAGGAGAAGCTTTCGCGGCCTTGAAAATGGTGGATGACAAAAAGTATAAGCAAGATCATGGAAAGGTGATAGGTGTAAAGAACCTCGTCAACCCATCCGTGACAATTTATGATGCGCTTCTAGATAGTACTGGATTTGACCAGGATTATACCATCAGCCCGAATCGTAGACCGATGTGGTCCGAAGATCTCACCAGGCTCTTTTACGGAGTTCATCCTCTAGTCGCTGAGAAAAAAGAAGAGCCAAAGAAAGAGATCAACGAGGATTCAGTAAAAGTTGCTGAAGCTGCTGCCATGAAAAAAATCATGGCAGACACCACCATCAAATCCATAGCTGATTTACAAAAAGCCATAGCCAAACTGGATTCGGGCAAAGTAGATAAGAAAAAGAAGAACGATGCCGATAAACCGGATATGACCATCTGGCATTGGAATGATAGCCAGCTCCAGTCCAGGCAGCAGGTTATGGAAAATCAAATAAAGAATTATTCCTTCTGGGCAATGTACGATGTTGCTAGTGGCAAGCACACAACCTTACAGGATAGCAGCATGCAAAATCTGAGTATTCTACCAAAACATCGATATGCTCTCGGCTCTGATGATCAGGCTTATGAACTCGATATCAATTTGAATGGTCAGGATTATTCTGATTATTACATTGTGGATTTGATGACTGGAGAGAGAATAGAACTTTTCAAGAATTTTTACCTTCCAGATTACGCCTCCAGGCCAAGGCCTTCAGAAGATGGCACCAAGCTTCTGTACGCTGAAGACGGTCATTATTACGTTTATGATATTCCATCAGGTACTGCTACGAATATTACAGAAAACATCTCTGTTTCCTTTGTAGATGTAGAGGACGATCATAATGTGGAGAAGCCAATGGTTCCTGCTCTTGGTTGGAGTTCAGATAGCAAATATGTACTACTTAGAGATGGATGGGATATTTGGCAGGTTCCTCTGGAAGGTAAAGGAGAAGCAATCAACCTCACTGAGAATGGAAAATCAGATCAAATTCGATATCAATATCGATTTGGTCTTGATCCTGAAGAAAAGGGGATAGACCTAACTCGCGATGTCTATGTAAGAACGTATGGCGAGTGGACCAAGAAAAGTGGAATTGTTAAGCTATCACCGAAGAAAAAAGGAGGGCTTGAAGCTGGAACTGAAAGCTTGATTTGGGAAGATGCAAACATTAGCCGATTGATGAAGGCAGAGAATGCAGACGTGTATTTCTACAATAAAGAGATGTTCAATTATCCTGATCAGATCTTTGCCACAGATGCTACTCTATCTAATCCGGAACAAGTAACAGAGAATGCTCCAGATGCAGAAAAATACCTATGGTCAGCTGGAACTCAGTTGGTAGATTATGAAACGGATAAAGGTGTTAAGCTTCAGGGAGCTTTAATGCTTCCAGCCGGATATGAAGAAGGCAAGAAATATCCAACCGTAGTTTATTACTACGAGAAACTTTCTCAGACAAGGCATAATTGGTCTAACCCAGGTTTTGGGGGAACAGGATGGAATCCAAATGTCTACACTGCCAATGGTTTTGCAGTATTTATTCCAGACATCGTGTATCAGATAGATGATCCAGGAATGTCAGCCGTTTGGGCGGTGATCCCTGCCGTAAAGGCCGCTATAGCCACCGGAGTGATTGATGAAGGAAATATCGGAATCCATGGTCATTCGTGGGGAGGCTATCAAACTTCCTTCTTAATCACCCAGACAGATATGTTCAAGGCAGCTGCAGCAGGAGCCCCATTAACGAATATGATTTCTATGTATGACTTGATCTACTGGAATTCAGGTGGTGGAAACATGGCCATCTTTGAAGCCTCCCAAGGCAGATTCTATGGGGCCCCATGGGAAAACTGGGAAGCGTATGAAAGAAACAGCCCGGTTTACCATGTGAAAAATGTGACTACACCTCTTCTTATGTTACATAATGATAAAGATGGTGCAGTGGATTTCACACAGGGAGTGGAGTACTACTCTGCGCTTAGGAGATTGAAAAAGCCTGTTTTTATGATGCAATATAAAGGCGAAAATCACGGACTAAGTAAACTAGAGAATAGAAAGGACTATAGTGTGAGAATGATGGAATTCTTCAATCATCATTTGAAAGGCGAGCCCGCTCCTGAATGGCTAGAAAAAGGAATTGATCGCATAGATATGGATGCACACCTTGAAAAAAGAGCCTTTTAGAAGGTTGAATTCTGAAATTTGAACGATAAAAAATCCCGCTGCATGAGCTGCGGGATTTTTATTTGAACACAAATACCGCAGTTTGTTGTTTACATCCTATGAATCCAGCTGTTTCTCCCCAAACTAAGCTTTCTCATAAGCTATATGCAGTCATCAATGCCATTGTCTTGGCTTTGGTAATCTGGTGGAATTATTATTCCAATACCGGAAATATTGGAGGGAAAACTGTTGGTGAATTAAGTGCAACATATGCCAATTATTTCACCCCAGCTGGCTATGCTTTTTCTATTTGGGGGATCATTTATCTCACTCTATTATTTCAAGCATCCTATATCCTAAGGGCAG
>CAZLUY010000606.1:0-2252 GCA_964562785.1 uncultured Limnohabitans sp.
CCCGGTATGGATACTTTTTAAGAAGGTCATGGTTGTGTGTGGCCATTAGGACAGCCGTTCCTTTTTTATTGATCTCCTGGAATAACTTGAATATTCCATCTGCAACATCAGGATCAAGGTTTCCTGTTGGTTCATCCGCCAAGAGGATTGATGGCTCATTAATTAAAGCCCTTGCAATAACCACCCTTTGCTGCTCTCCTCCAGAAAGTTGGTGGGGCATTTTTGTGGCGGCATTATTCAAACCCACCAGCACCAATACTTCCGCCATCCTCTCTTTAATTTTCCTTTTGTCCTTCCAGCCGGTCGCTTTCATTACAAAGGACAAGTTCTCAGCAACGCTTCGGTCTGGGAAAAGCTGAAAGTCCTGGAAAATTATCCCAATTTTTCTTCGTAGAAAAGGGATCTCTTTTTTTGTGATTTTTGTCAAATCAAATCCCGAGACCTCAATTTGCCCACTTTGGAGAGGAAGATCGGCATACAGGGTTTTAAGCAAAGAACTTTTTCCACTTCCGGTTCTTCCAATTAAGAAGACAAATTCATGTTGCTCGATAGCAAAGTCAACATCCGAAAGGACTGGGTCAAGTCCCTGGAAAATTGTAGTTCGTCTGACCTCCAGAACAGGTTCAGTATTGAAGTCCATTAAATATCTAATTTTTGAAGTTTACCGAAAGGGAGCTGTTGGATTAACGAGGCTAACTCTTCTTCCTTTCCCTGAAGACCAAATTTTTCAATATTCTTGAGCGGGCGATCGGCTCTGAAGTAAGCTACAAGGACAAAGTTTTCATCTCTGATTTGTATGTAATCAGGAATTTTTGCCTTTCCTTTTACTTTGATAATATACATGCTGAAAGATAAAAAAAAGACCAGCAAATGCTGGTCTTTCTTTTATTTTCCTGCCGCTTTGGCGTGGTCTTCAAGGAATTTTTTCAAGCCTGAATCGGTCAATGGGTGATTGAGTAGGCCAGTAATTACTTTCAGTGGACAAGTCACGACATCAGCTCCTATCTCCGCACATTTGATTAGGTGCATGGTATGACGCACAGATGCCGCCAATACCTCTGTTTCAAACCCATAAACATTGTATATGTGAACGATCTGCTGAATAAGCTCGAGACCATCGAATGAGATGTCATCCAATCGTCCTATAAAAGGGGAGAGGTATGTTGCTCCTGCTTTCGCCGCTAGAATCGCTTGACCAGCGGAAAAAACCAAGGTGCAATTTGTCCGGATTCCTTTCTCGCTGAAGTATTTTATTGCTTTTACACCGTCCTTGATCATAGGAACTTTGACAACAATCTTATCATCAATTGCAGCAAGCTCTTCACCCTCTTTGATCATTTCTTCGAAGGTGGTGGAGATTACCTCAGCACTTACTTTATCATCTACGATATCACAAATAGCCTTGTAATGCGCTCTCACATTATCATCCCCTGTAATGCCTTCCTTGGCCATGAGTGATGGATTGGTAGTTACACCGTCAAGAACTCCGAGATCGTATGCTTCTTGAATTTCGGCAAGGTTCGCCGTGTCGATAAAAAACTTCATTATTTCAAAAGGTTTATTGGTTTGCTCAAAGTTAAAAGAATCGGGTGAGCAGCTAGAATTTTAGGCAAAAAAAAGAGGCGGCATCGCACCGCTACAGCCGTCTACCCTTGCTTCCTTCCGGACCTGGGGGATTCAACAGGAGCTGGTCGTGCCGCCAGGGGGCAAAGGTAAAGCAAAAATTACGCTTTCCAATGTCGACATAAGGAATTTGCCTTGAAATGAAGAAAAATTTTGACAATTACATTTGTCTAGCCGGAAGTCTCAATCTGCCTTTTTTAAAAGCATTTGAAATTCCAGGGCTGAAGCATGGATGAATTCATCTTCCGCTAAGTCTTCAAAGATCTCCTCATCAAATTCCATTTCAGTTTTTTCAACCTTTCCGTCTGGATGAAGTATAAGTTCAGTTCCATTAAAATCATCTGGATTCACTTGAACCAGAATCTCGTAGGTCTTTAGTTTTCTTTTGAAGTATTGGAAAATGGCCATAATGAAATGTTTAAGACAAAAATAATTCAAAAATTCTTCAGTAACTCTTTTCTAATTGAGACTGCTTTTTAACTTTGCTTCCAAGATGATCGAATTACAAGCAAAATATTGGTGGTGGCACTTTGATAATTCCAATTAGGAATCAGAGGAGGCTTATATCTAAATGTTTTGTATTACATATTTGGCTTACCGGATTCCGGTAAGCCTTTTTTGTTAATGAC
>CAZLUY010000607.1:0-25404 GCA_964562785.1 uncultured Limnohabitans sp.
AGCTCATTGACTATTGAATCTTTCTCCTTGAAAAGCTTTTCGGCACCTTCTTTTTCCTGGAGAAGGGACCTTACACTAAAGCCTGCTCTTTCATTGGATTTTCTATCGCTATCGATTTGCTCTCTAAGCTGCTGAGATCTATCCTCTAAAAAGCGCAGCCTTTCATTTTTGATCTTCTTCTCTGACTCGAACTGTCTGATTTTATTGACATGCTCATTCAGAGCCCGCTGTCTTGAAGCCAGAAGTTTTTCTTTTTGGATGAGCGCTGTTTTAAGATTCGTTAGAGCAGCTTCTTGTTCCGCGATTTTAGTCTGAATCTGCAGCTTTTTATCATTCTCCTCAGCAATTCTCTTGGTTGAATTGGTAAGACTCTGACTCTGCTTTTCTATGCTCTTTTTAGCATAATTGATACTCGCTTTTCGATACTCTTCTTTGATCTCAAAATACCTGGAAGCTTGTCTGGCCTGCTTTTCAAGACTCTTTAGATTTTTCTCTATCTCATAAAGAAGGTCTTCAACCCGATCCAAATCTGCATCTGTATCCTCAAGTTTCCTTAAGGTTTCCTTCTTTCTGTTTTTGAATTTTGAGATTCCTGCTGCCTCCTCAAAAAGATCTCTTCTGGAGTTGTTCTTATCATTAAGAAGCTCATCGATCATTTTGAGCTCGATAATGGCGTAGCTATTGGAATTGATTCCTGTATCCAGGAAAAGGTTCGTGATATCCTTTAGTCGGCAGGTCACTCCATTGATCTGATACTCACTTTCCCCACTTCTGTAATATCTACGAGTAATGGTAACATGGGAGTACTCAGTAGGAAGCAAGTTTTTAGTGTTCTCAAATGTGAGAGATACTTCTGCAAGATTGGATGCTTTACGGTTTTTGGTACCGTTGAAGATGACATTTTCCATCTTGTCGGATCTGAGCATTCTTGATTTTTGCTCTCCTAAAACCCATCGAATCGCATCGACCACATTGGATTTTCCACAGCCATTTGGGCCTACGACTCCGGTGATTCCCTTGTCAAAATTGATCACCATTTTGTCACCAAAACTCTTAAAACCTTTTATCTCAAGCTTACTTAATAGCATCCATTTGATTTGAGTATAACAATCAAACAAATTAGCCTGAATTGTCAGATTTGACAAGGCAAAGAGCTGATTTTGAAAAGGAATCATGAAAGAAATTTGAAAGGATTCCTTAAGGGTAAAATTTGATGATAGTGTACTTAGAAATCGTAGTAAACTAAGAAGTTGAATCGGGTTGCCCTTCCACCGCTTCCATTGATATTTCTTCGGTCTCCAAGAATCCACTCTAGACCAAATTGGGCACCATCAATGACCGAGTAAAAAGTATTTACTCTGAATGTATCACCCCACCTGTAAGCGACCTCAGGCGCAAAGCTCTGCTTTTCGAGATAAGAAATTCCATAGGAAAAATTAGAGAAAGTTTTTTCATTCCATGCGTATTCGTACGTGATGAAGCTCCCTATTGCAAATGGCAAAACTCCTTCGCCACTAAAGGGATTCACAATCAAATCAAAACCCTGTTGAGACATGTCATTAAGATACCTAGTGATGCCTCTGCCTCCATTTACTTGGAAATACCATTTTCCTTTTGCCCATGAATTCATCATGGAAGAAGCAGCAATGCCCCAGCCATTCGCACTTAATAAATCATCGGAGTCATTTTTGCCTGATAATAAGGTGATGAGACCTGTAAATTGAAGTTTTCCCCAATTAAAACTTTTGTTCAATCTCATTGCCACATCTGGAATTATTTGAACTGATTCGATTGCCAACGTGTCCGGCAAGCTGACATCTGGTATTGAGTATTCTAGTGAAGCCGCAAAATCCCAATTTCTGAATAATCTCGGTTTCGAATATCTAAACTGTGGAGTTAGTACTCCCGATGAGCCAGTCGGGGAATTAAAGTCCACGGTTGCCGGAACGTTCGTAACGTGAGAAAATAGACTCCAGGTTTGACCGAACAAAAGGCTACTAAACTGTCCATAAGCATGTCGAATTCGGAAACTTTTCGGTCCTGAAAAATCCATTTCAAGTCTTACAAATAAATTACCACTGCCAGTTGTTCTGGTTATTTCAAATCCTAATCGGGTTTGATCAAGGCCATTGTAAATGTTTGGATTTCGCAGCCCCTCTTCGTCAAAGGGAATCTGAAATGTCAGAAAGTTATTCTTGTCTAGCAGGTTTCGATTATCATAAACGGCCAAATATCTAACAGAACCGATAATTCTCAACTGAATCCTACTATCTGGCGAAACTATAAATATACCTCTGTTTTGAGCAATATCGAGGGCGGCATCTTCAATTACTTTAGTGGAATCAGAAGCCAAACTATCCGCGGAAACGGTGGCTATTACAACTTTTACTGAATCTTGCTGGGCCTGTACCTGGAAAAGACTAAGGAAGCCAAAAAATTGGCAAATAATCAAGAATTTAATTATGAAATAAAACTCTCGTCTTTGGATTTGGCGGCTTACAGATGTTTTGTAAGGAAAGAATTCGGAAATGATTCCTTGAGTCGGTTTGAAACTAAAAATATTCATTTAGATTAAAATAAAAGGCACCCAATCCGTCCGAACTGATTCCATAGTCAAAAGAAACATTGCTTCTGGTAGCTTTATTGAACATGAATCTTAGACCTACACCGGCACTGGGTCTTATGTAATTGAATAAGTCCACATCTAGATCCTTGGAAGAAGTTGAAGTAGTGTTAGCAAAAAGGACTCCTCCCATGTAGTTTCCTTCCTTATTTACTAATGGCATTTTAACCTTCATGGGAATTCTGAATCGGTATTCTGCTTCCAGGTAAAATAGATTTTCTCCTCTGAACCGGCCTTGTGGGTTTCCTCTTCCAGAGCGTTGCAATTGATCCCAACCTAGGGCAGGTAGAAACATATAGGGAGGAGTTCCTGAAGGAGTGATTTGAACTAAGGACCAAACAGCAATTAGATTCCGCTCAACTTTCGTGGAGACATTAAAGTAATCTCTGTATTCAAGTGAAATTCTGGAGAAGTTTCTTTCCGAACCAAGTGATTTTAAAGCTTGATTAAACTGCATCGAAACGAGTCTTCCTCGATATGGATTGTTGATATTATCTCGGGTATCAAAAATTAAAGCCGCACTTGGCCCAGACATGGTGTACTGAAGGGGATCTACATTGTGAGTAAGACTGTAGGCATAGTGATTGGAAATTCTTTCTGGATCACTTTCCAGGTCTAATAGCTCATCTTGGATATTTGCATAGCGTTCATACGCGTATCCTATTCCACCAAAAAATCCTATCTTAATTTGTCTGAGAAAAAGTTGATTGATTCTTATCAACCTAAATTCCATCAATTCCGCAAGATCAACTCCATCCTTGTAATCGCCTAATTCAAAGCTCTCTTCATTTTCACTTAGAAAGATTTCTGATTGAGGGCCTGTTCCTAGGCCGTATGTGGGCTGCGAGGATTCATAAAATCTCCAGTCCCCAATAAGCATCCATTTGTCATGATTGGTATACACGGTATGCTTTAGCGAGCTTAGAAATTGTTTTTTCGTGGAGTAGGTGATGGAGCCAAAGACCGAAGATAGTCTGGTGTCTTTGGTTTCGCCGAAGACCATATTTCCTGAAAGCGCAAGACCATAAACAAATCCAAATGCCGGCTTATAGGAAAGTGCCGGCAAAGGCATAAAATACAGCTTGTTAGGTTTCAAACCTTCATCCTTATTTTTTTCAGATTCTTGTGCCGAACTATAAGGGATCTGAAGCGGGAAAAGGATGGTGAGGATAAAGAGGGAAATCGGTAATTTGTGATTTTTATAATTGCAAATCATCTGAGCCACACGAATCAATAATTCCAACTAGTTCCAAACACCACATAAAAGGCAAAGTCTTCAGCATTGCCCCAAGCGAAATCTAATCCAGTTTGGATTCCCAAGAGTCTGGCGATTTTGTACCTGATTCCAGTTCCTAGAGTAAAGGCCAGGTTATCAATACTAACATTATTTATATCAGAAAATGCTTGTCCAGCACCCGTGAAAGCATTTAGGTACCAACGCTTATGGACATTGTAACTCCATTCGGTTTCTACCACTAAGGTATTATCACCTTGGAACCTCATTGCGGGGATTCCTCTTAGATTGACAAATGGAAAAGCGAAAAAAGGAGCATCACCAACCAAGTTTCTTCCCTGATATCTCCAACCAGAATTCAAGCGATTGCCAAAAGGAATAAATCCAAAAAAGTTAGTCTGAATAATCCCATAATCGCTATCTGATCCTAACCAAGCCGCGCTATATCCATAGCCAAGACTCGCATTGATTCCTCGGGTAGGGGTGAAGTAATTATCTCTCGATTCAAAGGTTAGTGTAGGGGTTAGCACACTCACTCGTGATTCAAATTCCAGCCTTTTGATTATCTCATTTATTAAATCATTACCTGGTATGGTATCAAATGAAACTTCCGTATCGAAGTAGGTGTACCGAAATCCAGCATAAAATTTAGACTTCTTAATCTTGGCCTTAAAATCCTGGAGAAAGACCCAGGAATCTAATCTTATACTCACTGGAAATCTCTCTAAAATAGGGTTGTCATTCCCGAAGTACTTATATCTGATATTGGCCTTCGCCAATGCGGTCAGAGTTTTTGCCCTATTGGCTCCAAAGGTGTGGGAATGCAAAGCCCCTGCGAGCCAAGTACCATTTTCCGTATATGCTCCGGCAATCCCAGATACATCAGGAGAAACATATTCATCATATTTCTTTTTGGATTTATGAAAATAAAGTAATGCCGCACCACCACCGTATCCTACAGCGGGTTCAGTAATAGGGATGATCACTGGAAAAACTCCGTTATTATCAATAAGAAATGCACTAACATCAAAGGCGCTGTCAAGAGGATCTTTGAAGGAGATTTTATTTTTTGATTTTGCTGTTAAAGTTGAATCCTCATTTTGACCATATACAACATTGGCCAATAGCGAGACTAAAAAAATATTTGACAATAAAATTTTGAGTCTATACCGAGGCATCATCTTTCCACTGTGGTTATAGAGTTACCCCTCTTAGGAGGTTTTTGCCCTTAAACCCGAACCTGTAGGTTAAACCAAAGACTAACTGCTCACGACTGCCCAAAAATGTATATATGCCATTGAATTGCATTCTGTGATTCAATTGAAAATTGACACCTGTGGTCATACTAATGGGGTAGTATAATCTTTTCTTGAATTGATAATACAGCGTAACTGGTTCCTCGTTATTAAGGAAGTTCGAAACACCATTATAAAATCCCTCTAGCACCTGCTGTCCCTGTTGCGGGAGGTCTGCGTACCAGGCGTCAAGTTGCTCAGAGGCTATGGCTTTCTTTTCGGGATTGATACCGACAAGTTTCTCAAGATTAAGTCCGCCAGAATTTTGTGGATTTAAACCTAAGTATTGAGCTCCTACCAAGAAAACTATATTTCGGTCTGGTCGTCTCTTGAAACGATGTAAATACCCCGTGCGTGCATCAAAAATGGTTGTTTTTGTAGCTTGAGATGTCGACCCTGTCCAAGTCCAATTCTGACCAAAATTGGCCGTGATCACAAGAGGACCAATGCCACCAGCTACTACTGTGCCCCATCCGGCTGTAGGACCTTGACTATTGACTTTAAAATTTAATTCAAAAGGTAATCCCAGACTTACATTGGTGTCTGCGTTGATGTATCCACCAGTAACAAAGAAGTTCAGAAAAGGCAATAACCAAAAGTCATATTTTGCTACCCCAGCAATAACATCAGATTCTACATAATTGAAGCGAGCAAAATTGCTCACGTAAGTCAAGTTTTCTTCACTAAAACCTACATAAAGGTCGCTGATTTGAAGGTCTTGCTTGGAATAAGCAGTTTGAAACGAGAACCCATTTGGAAACGGGATATCGAACCCTAATTTCCTCACCTTTGAGCCCATGATCGGTAGCTGCCAGGGGTAAGGAGTATTCTTTAAACTATCACGGTATTGTTCATATAGTTCGTCAAAACTTAAATTGGTGAACTGACCGTAGGAAGTATTGGCAAAACAAGTCAATAGACCAACTAAAAATGTTATTTTTAATAAATTAGTCATGTCTCAGTACGATTACAGCTTCCTCAAAATTGTTGGCGATCTTGACGTTCTCCCATAGGTCGATGTAGATGACCAAAGCAATGATGGTGGCGACTCGATCTTCCGTTATGACATCCTCAAAGATGCCGCTGGCTACAATGGCATTAATGATCCCTTGAACTAAGTTCTCAGCTCCTAGATCACTGATGTTTTGGAGAATGGGAAGAAGTAGAGCCCTTATATTTTCTTCATTGACCGTATCTTTAATGATGTCCAGGTCCAGGATGCCCTTTGCGATTAGGTTGGCAACCTCTTCTGCATTGATATCCGCCAATGCCTGCACTAATGGTCTGACCAAGGCGTAGATATTTGCCTCATTTATATTGGCCTTGACAAAAGCATTTAATGCACGTGCAATTTGAAATGCTGTGAATTCAGGGTTAAGGTTCTCAAAGATAGGACTCAATTGATCGGTCAAGTATGTGATGATCTCAGGAGCCACATCTTGAGCTAGGTTGCTGAGCCAGGTGCCTATGGTTTCTCCAATCATCTCTGGGTCTAACTGTTGCAAAGAAGTGATAATGGCTACAAAAGCTGATTGAATATTCTCGAAGTTCAGGAACTGCGCTACCACTAGATCAGCCACCTCATTAGCCACTTGATCAGGCCCGATCGAACTTATGATTGGCTTTGCCACGATAAAAGCAGCTTTTAAAGCACTCTGCATGCTTTCATAATCAGGCATTAAGTTCAGATCAGGAAAAGTAGTATTCAGTTGATCAACTAAGCCTTCTATTAGTTCAGTTGCTTCTTTGGCCAAGTCTCCCATCTTGATTATAGAGGTTTCATCAATTTTTGAAGTGACTGGTAAGACCAGCTGAGAGATGGAATTGGTATTGATGAATTTGTCCTGGACTATCCTTGTAAGCGTATCTGCAATTACACTGACCTGCTCTTCATTTAAGCGGGTGAATTTGACCCAGGCTTCGCTGATAATCCCTTGAAGATTGTCTTCACTGAATATATTCAGAATGATCTCATTGACGATCAGGCTCGAAATGGCTTGAGCTGTTTCATCAGGTCGACTGGCCATTTGCTCGATAAAAGGAAGTACAAACTCATAGATATTTTCAGTGCTTAGGGTTTGATCAATGATTCCTGTAATTTCCTGAGCTATAGCAGCAGAAACCGCATCTACATCTATATTATTTAGTTTATCAAGTTCAGTTTTGAGTAGGGCAGTCAGCTGGCTCTCCCAGTCGATCACCTGAATAGCCGCAATGATCTGTTCTGCTAAGCGCTGACTTGTTTCTTCTGGATCTAGGTCATTGATGAATTCAAGTTTCCCGGCCAGAGCATCAACCAACAGGTCGTTGATCAGCTTTTGTATGGTATCACTGTTGAATAAAATGCCCGCAATGATCTCACCTGTACGGTTTGGTGTTCTTCCTGCTACTGCATCAACAAGATCTTCATTGGCCTTTTCAATAAGTCTTCTAGCATTTTCATCCGTGACAGAAAGGCCCAATTCTTTATCCTGTCCATTGTAGATGTATCTCCAATTAAGACTTTCCTCAGCCGTAATGCGAATCACATTTTCATTGACCACAAAGTATCGAGAGACACTATCTCCAAGGGCATCGATTGGTCCACCTGAAGCGATCATGTCTCGGCTTTCAGTGAATATTACAGAGAAATCCAACATTTCCGTCGGATCCAAGGCCATATCTCCAATATCATATTCTCCCGCCTTTAATTCAATTTCATTAAGCCTGAAAAGGAGTGGAGGGGGGATGTCATTTTCTCGCGTGTAGATTCGAAATTCCGACAACTCCCAGACATATCGTTGAAGAAGCATGTTGGTATCATCAACGGCTCTGATAATTGGGTCTACTGGTTGTTCACAGCCATTGCCAGATATCACTAGCAGAAATATCAACAGGCCTATACAGATTTTCTTTAGCATGATTAAAAAGTTACTAGCAAGTCTAAATGGTGTAGTTTAGACGAAGTAATGGTTCTTATCCCTCTTAATTTTTACTTATTGTTTTATTTTTTTTACTTATCGTTCGTTTTAAAAGCATTTCTCCTATCTCTAATCGAAAAGCTAATTGAATTTAAACTTGAACATGAATTGGAGCCTTGAAGCATTGCCGTTTGTTCCATCTTTATTTTCACGAATTCCCCACATATATTCTGCTCCTAGCGAAACCAACTCATAAGGAAAATAAATTAGATTGACATGAAATGAACCAGCTGATTTTATGGTCTGATTAGATTGAAAATTGGCTAGCTCTGTTCCAGCCCATGCCGTCGAAAAGTTGGAGTTCAATTTATTCGTCCAGTAATGATTAACACCGAAAAAGGCCCACCATGATGGATTCACATTAAGTGTGTTATTACCCAAAGCTCCAGAGGCTTTTCCGTCCCAAGAAAGTGCTACAATCTTATTACCCTGACCTTTGCCATAACCTCCTCCCCATGATATAGCGTCTGTATAAGGTTTTGATCTTATTAGAATACGACTGGTCAATGATAATCCATATCCGAATTTATTTTCGTTTGGAACAGTTGAAGGACCCTTCCAACTGACTGGAAATAGGTCAACACCTAGTTGAATGGTAGAACCATTTAGAGATTTTCCTTTGACCATTCCGGCAATATTTGGCCATAATGGACGATTTGCACCATCTTGGTTGAAAACATTATCGATCTGTGGCATAAAGTCTTCCAAAGCTACGGCGTAGGTTAATCGATCATTGATTTTATCCTGCCATCTGATCTGAGTTGTTCTTGCTCCATAAAGTGCATCACCACCAGAGAAATCTATAGTGGAAGGTACAGTAGCCAAATCTACAGATGTAGTCCATGTTCTTCCGACCAGCAGCCTACCAATAACGCCATAGGCATGCCGCAGCCTAGTGTTTAGTCTAAAATTATCTGAATCGAAAAACCAATCAACCTCTAAAAAAACCTGTAATGGGAATTCTCTTCCATCTTCCCACTTTGCCTTAGACCGGAAGTCGAAGTTGAGTCTTGTTTGTTTGGCATGAAAGGTAGTGATGCCCCCTAATTCGCGCTCTGGACTTCTCTCAACGGCAATACTGCCTAATTCAAATTCATAACGATCGCCTATATAATCTAAATCTCTTATCAGATCTGCTTTGACATAACCTCCAATTCGCATTCTTACTTTAGAGGACAGCAGTGGGATAGAATTTGGAAAGGAATTATCTAACAATTCCTCTCCTGTTAAAACGTAAAAATTGTCCGATAAAGGATTAATTGAACCTTGCAAACCACTAGGTATAGTGTCAAGGTTCAGTGTTTGTTTTTTATCACTATTCGTCTGACCGTGGGTGGAGTAGAAAGGTAAGATAAGTAGCGCGATCACAAAGAGCTTGATGCACGAGGTATGGCTCATATTTTAGCTTTTACTAAGTAGTTGCTAATCGTACATCTAGCGTGTTACCTTTTGACTTCATTCCTTATAGCGACACCAGCAGCAATTCTTTGCACCTTCGAATCATCCACTACTATCTTACCATTCACTAGTACATATGGAATACCAGTTGAGGGCAAGGAATTTTCACCTATAGTTGGTGTTGCATTATCTTGGACAGTCTCAGGATTGAAAATGGTTATATCAGCGACCATTCCTTCTTGCATTCTTCCTCTACTTTTTAATTGAGGAATATGATCTTCAACGAATTTGGCTGGTAAATAGGACATTTTCGCAATTGCCTCCATTAAAGTTATCGCTTGGGTCTCTCGGGTCATTCTTAAAATTTTGGCATGTGTACCAGCACCTCTCGCATGCCCATTGCCCAGACCATATGGCTTGTCCCAATCTCCCGTTCTGCCATCTTTAAAAACGTAAGGCATGCCGTCACTTCCAACAATAGTAGTTTCTCTAGTCATGGCTTCCATGATATACTCATCTTTCATTGTGTACATCAGTAAATCTCGGGCTGGATCTTCAACTCGCATTCTGTCGAACTCTTCATCTGTCAATGGTTCTCCAGTATTAGTAACAATTATGTCTTTGGCCTCAATGCCAAGTCTATCTTTATACCCTGGTTTTAAGTAGTCTGCATCTACATAAGTGCCAGCATATTGATAGGGATAGAACTCACCAATTACTTTCATCCCTCTGTCTTGAGCGGATTCAATCAAGTCTAAGCATTCCCCCGTTAGACCAAGGCAATTACTTGGTATGTGATGTAAAAGCAAAGGAACCTCGTTTTGCTCAGCGACAGTTAGAATTTCTTCTATACCCAAATAGCCACTAGGAGGTATCTGTGCAAGATATCTTACATGCGAAGTAATAAATGAGTCATGCTTCTTTGCAGTACTAGCAACTGCCATTACTTCTGGACTACCAACGATAGTGTAATATCCGATTGGGAAGGCAATTCCTAAAGCTCCATTGTCCAATTCTTCATCAACCTTATCTACGATAACCTGGACATCCTTAGGGTCATACAGTTTTGTTTTCCATTGAGAACCATCATTCATAGCTTGTTCCATTCCTGAATAAATCCCTCTTCCTCCTGGGTCTATACCATCAAGAACTTGAATTCTTGCAAATGCATGAGATACGGTTGTACCATAATTAAGAATTGATTCACCTTTCCAATAATCATAGAATTCATCAATAGGGTAGGATCCCATTTCTAGATCCATTGGTGTGGTTACTCCGTCTCTAGCATATAACCTGAAACCATATGGGTCTTGAGCGTGCGAGTGAAAGTCAATAAATCCTGGAGAAACTACGTGGTTGCTGGCGTCAATGGTTCTTTTTCCATTTAAAGGTTCATCCGAAATAAGTCCAATAATGCCATCTTTGATTCCAACATTACTTATTTGATCATATCCGGTTTCTGGATCCATGACCCTTCCATTTTTGATGACAACATCAAATTCGGTCTCAATTGAATAAGAAGTACTGGTTTTAGAATCACTGCACGAACTGAAAAATAGTGCAATGCCGAACATAAAGGATACTCCGAAGCTAAAAGCAGATTTTTGTCTCATTATATTATTTTAAGGTGTTTTTATAGATTTTTCCATCCTTCATGATGATCAGTATATTGTTTTTGTCAGTTACTGAAGAGAGGTCTTCAAGCGGGTTGCCTTCTACTAATAATAAATCTGCATAGGCACCATTTTTTACCACACCAATATCACCTGGATAAGGGTTCATAATTGGCCCACTTTTCTTATAAAGTTTACCTGCGTTGCCTGTTGCCATTTGGAGAATCTCCACTGGCTCAAAAAAGGGTAGTAGCCTCTCCATTTGTTTGGTTTGTTCTTGCCAAGTTTCCTCAGGTACCAAAAACATGTCGGTTCCATAGGTCACCAGAAGATCAGGAATGTCCTTAATAGCAGAGAACATCTTTTTTGTTCCTTCACACACTAAGGCGAGTTTTGCATTGGAAAAATCATCAAGCTGAGGTTCGCTACAAACGGTAAATGGTTGAGTACTCAAAGACACTCCTTCCTTTGCCATTCTTTCTAGTGTGGCCTTATCCAAAAGCTGACCATGACCTACGTCTTTGATACCCGCATCAATAGCAATGTTTATGGCTTCAGGAGTATAGGCATGTACCGTTACATAGGTGCCCCAATTGCTGGCCGCATCAACAGCTGCTTTGATTTCGTCATAAGTAAATTGATTACCGAGTAAAGGGTCGGAAGGTGATGAATAACCTCCACCAGTGGCTATTTTGATCTGTGATGCTCCACCTCTCAAGTTTTCTCTTGCTGCTGCCAACATCTCCGGTACTCCATCAACGATAGCGGCATATCGCTCTTTGTAAATATGAGGAAGTTCATAACCCAAACGAGGATGTCCTTGTGAAGGAGTTCTAAAATCTGCATGCCCCCCTGTTTGGCTAATTATCGCCCCTGAAGGATAAATTCGTGGACCTTTGATCAATCCGTCATCGATTGCTCTTTTCAAAGCAAAAGTATTCCCTCCCATATCTCGGACGGTTGTTACACCTCTCATAAGGACATCTTCTGCATCTTTGGTCATGTACAGGTGACTATAGACAGGGTCTCCAAATAGCAATTGTGCTTGTGGAATGGAGGCAAAGCTTATGTGGATGTGCGTATCATTGAGTCCCGGCATGAGGACTCGTCCACCTCCGTCTATAATCTGGGCTGAATTGGCCGCCTGAGAACCTGCCTCTGGTCCTATATTTTTGATCAAATTGTTTTCGATCAGAACTTGTGTTCTACTCGTGAGTTCATCGCTCTCTCCGTCAAAAACCTTGACATTTTTAAAAACGATTTGTGTGTTTTCTTGCCCGTAGGACGGTAGAGCAGTCAAAATGCATAATAATAAGTAAAAGAAATTTTTCATTTAATCATTCATTGGTTTCGAATATCCATTGATAAATTTTCAGGAAATCAAAGGGTTTGAAAATAGAATACTTGAATTCCATATCGAGCAAGACAATTGAATTATCCGATATAAAACGCTTCAAGAAGGAACTTCTAAGAATTGCTCCTTGCCCGTAGAAAATTGTAAGTTTCTTATTAAAAATTGTACTGAATCGAAGTACAGAAAAAGCGATGTTTAACTCAATTGACTTTTGTTAACAAAAAGTCATTAAACAAAAAATCTAGATATGGAGAGATTCAAAAATCTGTACGGCATGCCCTCTATTCCTAGCTCCTATTTTTTGGTAGATATTGTAGATGTAGGTTTTTATTGTGCCTTCAGAATGATGCAATTTTTCGGCTATCTCTTTATTTCTAAGGCCTAGAGATAATGATTCTAGTATTTTAATTTCTTTAGAAGTCAATTTTGTGAATTGATCAATTTCGTGCTGTTTTGATGACTTCCGTTCAAAACTTACCAATACCTCCTTTATAAAGGCATGGTTTAACCTTTTGTGCGCTGTTCTCAATAAATAATGCATGTCATCTCCAAAGTCAGTAAAAACCCTGATAAGATGCATTGGTCTAGCTTTTGTTATGAGGTCTTCAACTAGGATAATTGATTCAGTTTTCGATCCTAATTTGAAGAATAAAATTGCCTTAATACATTGTAACTGGAATCTTAGGTTGAAGCTGCCGGCAAAGGCGCTTGAATTTTCACATTCCTCAATTTTTGTTTGAGCCTTATTTAAATCCTTGAAGTAATAAATAAGCAATTTAATCTCTGTAATATCTGAGTTATAGTAGTGGTAATGGAAAGACCTTTGTTTCTCGTAGACAAAACTCCAATTTTTTCCAGCTTTTAGAGTTTCTCCCTGCATCAAACTAAGCTCTGCATTCATTTGATTTATCAAAGTTTTATTTTTCCTAGACCTAAATTTTTCACTGAATACTGAAAATTGTTTAAGAGTGTTTTCCAAACCTATTTGGTTATTGAAAGCTGAGTATATTAGACTTTTGAGATAGTATGTTTCGATTATCCAATTAGGCCGACTATTCTGTGAATTCCTTAATGCTATGTCAGCATATATCAAACTTGTATCAAGGTCATTTTGAAAGTAAGAATTGAGGCTTATGAAATAAGAAGATGCTAGGATAATTCCAGGATTATTTTTTTTCACTCCAAGTACGTAAGCCTCTTGGGCATCAGCCATACTTTCAGCATAACATCCTTGCATGTAGCAAAGCCAAGATGCCAAGCATTTCGAATTCATCAAATGATTATCATCAACTTCCCTTTCCTGAAGTGCCTCTTGCAATTTTTTCTTCGCGAGCTTTGGTTTAGATATTAATTGGAGAGAAACGACTACTTGCCATAATGCATTGCTTGTAAGATAGACACAGTTTTCTTTTAGCAGATTTATTGCCTTTTCCCCGGTCTTTATGGCAGTTTCATAATCTTGTTTTTGATATGCAAATCCTGAGTAAATTGAATAATATTCACCTAATAATTGTTGCCTAAATGTTTCGCTTAATTCACCGGCCTCAATCAGAGCCTTGGCTTTTTTCAAATGCTTGTGACTTTTTTCGATATCTCTTGTCATTGTTCCTAATAGAACCCTTATAAGAAGAAAAGAAGGCTCCGTATTTAGGATATCATCTGGGAAAACTTCAAGCAAGTGCCTTACTTGTTCGAACTTTTGTTCTTGTAATAATCTGCATTTATTTAATTCAAAAAGTTTGATGGCATTTGGATGGTCACCAGCATTCAAACTCATTTGAATGGCTAAAGTGAGATTATTTTTTTCAAAGTATTTCGATGCATTTGCAAATGCCTTTTTTAGCTGTTTTTTTTCTAATTTTTGGTATGCTAATTCCTGAAGAAATTCTTGAACAATATGATGGAATCTATACCAGTTTCCTTTTGGATCAACTGGTAAGATGAAAAAGAATGAAAGATCCTTTTCAAGGTGACAGTATTTCAATCCTTCGTGATATTCAGTGAACATGCTGGGTCCGAAGGATCTTAATATTTCAACGTTGAATTGAGGTAATAAAGAAGCAAGAAGTAAACATTTCTGTGTTCCTTCATCAAGATCGCTAAGGACCCTATTCAATAAGTCAAATACTTTAAATTTACTTTTCTCTGTTCCAAGCTGAAGGAGGTCTGTTCGTTTGAGGGTCTTTAGCTCGCCTAAAATCAATTTCATAGGTATTATCCAGCCATCTGTCTTTGCGTGAAGGGTTTTAGCTATACTCAAATTATAGTTTTCACCAAGTTCTTTTTTAAACAGGTCAATTGTTTCATCCTGAGTAAAGAGAAGGTCGGCAGAGTTAATTTCAATAACCTGATTATAGGCAACTTCTTTTATAATTTGGATTTTTGGGTAGGATCTTGAAATGACTACGACTTTGTTCTGTTCTTTACTGTAGCTTTTCATCAGCAATGAAACGAAATCGAGTGTTTCAGGATTTTTAATGAAATGCAAGTCGTCCAGAACTAGTACCGGTGAATTTTTTAGACTTTTGATTGATTGTAAAAATTCCGTCACTAAGTATTTTGACTTTGGAGATTCTAAAAACCTAAATTCGAGATCTTTGAAAAAAGTGTCTTGCTTAATTTTTTGTACTGCATATAGCAAATGACTCCAAAGCAACCTTAGATTATTCAAATCATTATCAAGGGTGATCCAAATCACCTGGTGTTTATTTGCTACTAACCATTGGCTTACAACAGTACTTTTACCCATTCCAGCCCCACCAGTGACAGTTATATAATTAAAGTTGTTGTGATTAAGTTTTGAAATTAATCTGCTCCTTACTAAGTAAGAAGAGTTAGATCCGGGGGGCAATAATCTGGATTCAAGAATGTCCATTAAACTGATTCGTTAGACAAATTTGTTTAATTAATAATAGATAGAAGCTAGTCTCCTCTTTTTTAAGGAGAAACTGACTTAAGTCAATTAAAAGTCAATAAAAAAAGGTTCTGAGGAAATTATTTCATGGTAAAGACCTAAAAAAAATAGGTTTCATTTTGTGCCGTTTTAATTCTTTAGTCATTCTTCTAATCGATAGGAAGATTATCAAAATGATGGACTCATGTTGTAAACCTAAAGGTGTAGGTAAATTTGATGTTCAAGATACGCAGAATGCCTTGGATTATATTTTGGGAACTCTTACAGAGATTATGCTAGGGTTCAAAGTAGCAATTTTTGGAGGCGATTGAGGTGATGTATTGATAGAGAATACCACTTTCTTAATGATAATGGAGGTCTAGGATTGTCAACCCAATTTTGACCTTACTCAAGGTGAATGTTTAAAATTTAGAGATTTCAATTATTGCAATGGTGCCCACCAAATAGATGTTGTTGGACAGAGGGTTTACATAAAGAGATGCTTTGAAAGGAAGGCTTATACTTTTGGAGTCAATTAGTTTTCTGGTGACTGAAACACCGATATCATTAAAACCCGGTCGATCCCCATAGAAAGTAGCACCGGATGGATCACTCCAACTGAAAGAATAGGCTGCATGAGCCTGAAACTTGGTTTTATTGAAAACCTTGGCATAAGACAAAAGGGTATACTGAGAATACCTCTGGTCACCACGCCTCAATTCTATTCCATCCTCATCATCTTCGGGCAGGGAGGGTCGATCTCGACCAAAAAGGAAGGTAGAAGACTTCAAGGTGAAACTTTTGGAAAGCTTCACTTCCACCATAAAATCAAGAACACCTCTCGTGGTTTCTGGATTGAAGTCAAAAAAGCCCGATGCTATCGGAATATTGGTAATACCTTCGGTGAAATTATAAAACCAATCGGCCCTAATATTGAATTTTGGCCGGTAATACATAAGTATTAAATCTGTCTCTGTGTATACTCCATTGAAAGAGGCACCGCCGTAAAATCCTGCAATAAAATTCCCGGCTTTGATACCCCCCTGACTTGAAAATGTAGGAGCATTTGAAGGAAGTAGGCCTCGATAAACATTCATTGTTTTAAAGGCGAATGAGACGTCCCAGATCAATTTTTCAGTGGAATTGACATTAATGATACTATCCTCTACTAAATCACTTTCATTTTGGGCCTTTGCATTTTGTAAAGCTCCAAAACAGATAAATATTAGTATGAAGAATGAGCTTAAAGAATTTTTCATATGGTGCTGGGTTTGTCGGTCTGTTTCCTTAAAAATCTAGGTGAGAAGATCATGACTCCGATTTCAATTCTAGCCCCTCGGCTTCCATCAAATCTACCGCTGTAGGTTAGTGCGGGGACGATGGTCTCATTGGGTTCCCATCGTATTCCAACTTTGTATTCTGGAGGAGAAAAGGCTTCTCCTTCAGATCCGTAAGTCTCAAAGACAATAGCACTTTTAGGTATAATCTTATAGACTGCGATTCGGCTGGCATAAGTAAAGCTCCAAACACTGTTTATTTCAAAGTTATCACCCCAATCCAGGATAACTCCCGGCATAATGTCCCACGAGATAAAATTATTGAAAAGAGGAAAGGTGAATGAAAACGAAGACCAGACATTCTTTCTCTCTTCCAGAAACTCCGTATTTTGCCAGTAGGAAGGGGATTTTCCATAACCCAGAAAAAATGCACCTCCGCCATTTTTATTTTGATTTTCCCAGAACATCCATTTTGAAAATACTGAGGCCGTGAAATGCTGAGGGATTTCCTGATCCACTACCGCCCAAAAAAGGTTGGCCTGAGCAAAAAATTCCCAATTTCTAATCAAAGAAAATGAAGTGGTGATATTGGCGCTTCTTTGTCCTGTAGTTAAAACAACTGTCTCTGTCCCATGAGGCATGGCCAGGTAATTATCCGTCACAAATTGCTGAGCCATGGAAGGTGTAAATAATACCTGAGCGAAAAGAAGAATAATTAGTAATCTTTTCACTGCTCAGTCTTATTGGGTTTGATCAGCATCCATGAAGGAACATGCCACCTCCAATAAATGGCTCCAGCTCTGAAGAGGAATGTGAAGGTGGCGCAAGTGGTGCTTATTAAACTCACTTTTTCAGGGAAATAACCCACCAAGAGCATATATGCAACCACCCCAACAGTTAGAGGTAAGGCATACAATTCCTTCCTCATAAATAGCGTGGTATTCCCAGCCAATAGATCCCTAATTACACCGCCTCCAATCGCTGTAGTGATTCCAAGGATAACAGGTCCGAGCGGTAATCCAAATTCTAGCAGACGCGCTTTTTCCGCACCTTGAATGACGAACATTGCAACTCCTAACCCATCCAGATAGAGCATGAGTAAATACACATATTTCCTATCCATCAAGCGATTACCATAAAAGGCGACCACGCTTGAAGCCAATGCGACCCATAAGTAATTCAAGTCTAATGACCAAAAGACCGGTACCTCAAGTATCAAGTCGCGAATGGTGCCGCCACCAACGGCTGTAACCAAACCCATGACACATGCTCCGAATAGATCAATATTCTTGGGAGTAACAGCTAAAACTGCTGTAACTGCAAAAGCCACAGTTCCAGCCATTCCAAGTAGATAGTATAGATCTTCTTGACTCATAAAAACTTAAGGAATGATAAATCGAATCATATATTGAAACCTGGTTGCATTTCCACTTCTGCCATCCTTGACATTGTGAATACCATGAATAATTTCAAATCCCGTGGAAACGTATTTATAGGGGAACCAAACCAGATTAGCATGCAGGGTTCCTCCGTCCACAGTTGTCATTCCGTCTTGTAGATCCGAAGGATCTAATTGTGCATAATATGCAGCAAAGGTGGAGTTAAGTGATTTACTCCAGTAATGATTAAATCCTGCATAGGTTTGAAAGGTATTGAGAAGATCCAACTGATTGGGATCAATCACCCCGTCAGCAGGAGAGAATTCTAAAAACAAAACCCTATGCGCGGAACCAATTCCAGTAGATGCTCCAAACATAAAGGCATTCTTATTCGCCTCGTCAAAGATGATTCTGCCCGTAAGGTTTAGTCCGAATCCATATGCCTTTTGCGTTGGTCCTGTGTTACCTCCTTGCCAGTGGTGCTGGAAGAAGTCTGCTCCGAATTGAAGGTGAGAAGAGTTACCAAACTTATAACGGAGATTTCCTGCGAAGGTGGGCATTGTAGGTCTTGCTACCCCATCTAGATCACTAGGATTATCAATGCTGCTTTTGGGTTCTTCAATTCCTACCGCATAGCTGAATTTTTTGCTGATATCGTCCTGCCAACGAATTTGAACCACTCTGTCTCCATAAGTTCCATCACCTCCGGCAAAATCGATAATTCCTGGGATAGCCGAGAGATCTGCATTAATTGACCAGGTTTGACCAGCTAAAATTCTTCCTAATACACCATAGGCATGCCGTAGCCTTGGCTGTCTGAAAATAGCTGGATTATCTTCGAAGAAATCGAACTCGATATAAATCTGAAGTGGCATCGTTTTACCCAGAACTTCACTATTGACAGTAGTCCTTAAGTCAAAGTTGAATCTGGTTTCCTTAGCATGTAAAGTGCTTCGCCCTCCCAAAGCTGCTTCAGGCGTTCCTTCTACTGGTATAGTAGCACTTTCAAACTCCCACTGAGATCCGATATAATCGAAATCCTGAATAAGGTCCATTTTGACATAGCCACCGAACTTTATTCTGGTATTTGTGCCGAACAGGGCAATGGAACCAGGAAAGCTGTCATCTACTAATTCTTGCCCTACCAAAAGTCGGTCGTTCATCTGACCAGGATTAGCAGATCCTCGGGTGCCACGAGGGATCGTATCATTTGACTCTTTAGGTTCGGTGGTTTGGGCTTGAACCGCGAGGCTTAGCAAAAAGATAATAGAAAATAATAATTGCTTTTTCATTGTTATGAGTTTGTTAGGCTCTAGTATATTTTTTGAGGATGGGGAAATTGATAAAGCCTTTTTTGAAATAATTTTTGAAGAAATGATTTATGATAAGAAGCAGAGGTAGTTGGATTGACCGTCTTCGTCTACAACCTCTAAAGAAGAGATCTGGCCATTTTCCTCAACTTCCAAATACATTTCCTCAGGATTTTTAACCCTATGACCAAATCCATCCAAAGAAATCATCAGAGTATTTTCTTTTCCGTTTGGATCAAATTCGATAGACTCAAAGGACATCTTTTCAGCTAGTTTGCCCAGTTTGGTGAGGATTTCGGATATGCGGCCCTGATTCCCCGTGGTGAAACTTTGTAGCCTAATCGGCCAATCTTGCTTTAAAATCTCTTTGCGTATCATATCTGTTTCTTAATTAGTTTTCACTGGTCTTCGTATTGGTTGTCCCGCTCTTAAATCAAAATCCATTTGCCCTTCATCAATGACCATCTCACCATTGACAATCAGGTATTCCACACCTTGAGATGGGGTAGTAGAGGCTTCGATGGTTGATCTATCGATAATGGTATTAGGATCGAAAATTGTAATGTCCGCATCCATACCTTCTTGTAGTCTTCCCTTTCGCTCCATGGCAGGTACCATTCCATCAAAAAGTTGTACCGGGATTAAGGTCATTTTGGCGATGGCATCAGGCCAATCCATGATCTGTTTTTCCCGTACCCATTTGCCAAGAAAGCGAGAAAATGTTCCTGCTGTTCTAGGGTTGGTATTGGCACTATCAGGTAGTGGCCAATCCTCAGTGGTCACAAAATCTCCATTGGGATATACCAGTGGCACAGCATCAGAAGCCACACCTATCCATGATGGCTCAATGGAAGCTTGGAGAACGGCCTCATCTTTTGGGTCTGATTCATCCAGATAGGAGTAAACAACACCTTGACCTGGATCAGACTTTTGCTCGGCTCTCATATCCTCCTCATCCTTGATATTCCTGCTTGAATTTAAAAGGCGGACTTTTGTGAAGTCTGTTCCCATTCGTTTCATGAATTTCTGTTGTCCAAACATGAAAATGGCTGATGAGACAGGGAAAGATCCCATTCCATAGGGATATGCCTCTGCATGAATATCTATTCCTCTTTCTCGAGCAACGGTCAAAAGAGGAATCACTTCTTTTCCATCTCCGAGGGCGGTAGAATTGGTATGACAAATATTGGTTCTGGCTCCCGTCGTGGCCGCTAGACCAACAATGGTGGAAACCCCCTCGACCGAACTTTTAGGATCCACCATGGACCACTCTCTAATATGAGTACTCACGGGTACCTTATTTTCTTTGGCGAGTTTCCAAATGGCCATCAGTTCTTTGCCACCTGTTCCAGGTGCATAGCCTGAATTAACCCCTATGCCAATAGCCCCTTGATCCAGGCCTTCCTGAAGCAAAGCGATGATACTTTCCAATTGCTCATCGGTAGAAACATCGGTCACCCAGTTGGAGTATTTGAACATTTTGAGGTACCAAGCCAAGGAGGCTTCCATGGGTTCGTGATCCTCAACCATAGCCCCAATTCTTGCAAAAGTCCAGGCTGCAGAGGCACCGTAGTTAATGATATTGCCTCTTTTTGCCATTCGATCATACCAATCATTGATCGGCAGCATACCCGATTCCAATTCAAGTCCGGTAGTGACTCCATCAAAAGCTTGCAAACGCTGGCCAGGGATATCATTGCTATGGGTATGAATATCGATGAAACCAGGTGACACTATCTTTTCGGATGCATCAATAGTTTTAATTCCGGTGATCGAGGCCTCAGTGATTAACCCAATCTCTCCACCCTTAATTCCTACATTCCTTATTGCATCAAGTCCGGTTTCCGGATCTATTACTCTTCCATTCAGAATGACAATGTCGAATTCAGTGTTGGAGCTTTCTTTGCTCGGCTGAGTATTACATGCCGAGACTATTAGGGATACGGCCGAAATAATGAAAGTAAGCCTGATAGATGCTAAGAAGTTCTTCATGGTTTGTGGACCTTTGAAAGGTGAGATTGAGGTAAAATCAAGACATATAGGTAAAAGCTTCCGTAGCTTCCAATTGATCCGTTACATCACCATGCACCTGCATATCAGGTCCCGTATCAAATTTTCGTACTCCGGTACCTTCACTGAAATCAATTTTCTTCATATCCATATGGATGACTGCATCCATTAATGGGTTTTCGAAGTAATATTTCAGTGTTTTATGGTCCAAAACAGATCTCCATACCGTCATGGATATATTGGGGTGATCAGGATCTTCCAAGCCAAGTGGCGTGCTAAAGGCCCTGACTTGTGACAGCACAGCGTACAGTGCCAATTTCTCTGTATCGTACTTCGGTGAGGAGCGTAAATTGAAACTAGCTCTTACAAATCGATCAGCCGCATTGATCGTACCCGGTAAAAATCTGGTACCGCCTATAATGTTCCAGTATGCGTCCAAAGCCAACTGTTGGTCGTAAACAGGAGAGTTGGTCATGACCGTATAATCGCTGCTGTGCGAAATAACCAATTTGCCCTCTAACACCTCTAGTATCGCTGAATCACCAGATGGATCTGAAATAGCTATATGAAGCGTGGCAGGTCGACCATTGGGAAGAATTGGGCTAACGATAGTAAAGGGATCATCTTTTAATTCCTGAACCGTTTCCGCAACCGTGGCAAAGTTATCAAGGATATATTGTCCCCATGCACCAACAGATAGGGTAGGTTTTCCAGTTTTTTCGGGATCGCCATAATCGGCTTCGGCCAAATAAAGTACATTGGCTACCAAGCCTTTTTCATTCATTCCTTCATTGGTTCCTGCATTGTAACCCGAGACAATTAATGACCCGTACTTGGTAGTCCACTTTAATGGTCTTGGTCCGGCAGTACCGTCTTGTTCATAGCCTCTAGGAAATACCCAAAAAGAAACTGGGATTTGTGGATCATTCCAATCCATAGAACGTCCAACCATATAGCTATTATAGCCTGTTTCGTATAAGATTCTTGTACACATGATTTTTCTGATTATTTAATTCTTGACCACCTGATAATAACTTTCAAAGGCATTGGATTTAAGCTCTACTTTAAGGTTACCCAGATCGGCCATAGACTTCATTTGATTGTCTCGTACCGGGCTGGTATACCAGGCATCAGCGTCTGCCTTTGATCGCCAACCACAAAGCGCCAATACTTTATCGCCTTCAGTGGATATTAAATCCCCTGCATAAAGGCTGCCCGGTATGGCTTCCAGACATTCTTTGATGGCATTCATTTGGACATGAAGCTCAGCCACTTCTTTAGCGGTACCATTCACCACAGTGATCTCCAGCAAGGTCCAGTAACCAATTGCATCATAATCGACTACCTGACTGGCCTGGGTGTTTGAAGTTGGCACATTCGCCAGCGAAATACCGGCTTTTACTTCATTTTGGCCTTTAGCAGGGGAGTTGCAGCTGACCAATACAAGGGCCAGCGCAAATCCTAAGCATGATATTTTTTTGATAGACATGATCTTTTGTGTTAAAAGATTTAATGAATACTAGCGTTTGCTCTTATAGACCTTACCGCCAAGCACCGTTCCCCAAACGGCAACATCCTTTATTTTAGATGGGTCAACTTCAAAAGGATCACTTTCCAGTACAGCAAAATCTGCGAACTTTCCTGGCTCTAAACTTCCAATCTTATTCTCCATGCCCAAGATATAAGCAGCATCAATGGTTATAGCCCTAATGGCTCTTTCTACCCCGATTCGCTCACCAGGAGCCATCACAGTTGTGCCATCTTCAGCGATTCTATTAACAGCAGCCCAGGCGGCCAAAAGTGGATTAAGGGGAACAATTACTTGTGGGTAATCAGCGTGTAAGGCAAAAGGAACACCTTCTCGTTCAAGAGATCCTAATCGTGCTACAGCTTCAGAACGGTCTGGCCCAAAACCATGTTCACTATGTAGTTGGCTTCTGAAATTAACGAAGTAGATATTTACACTAGCCACTCCACCAAGTGCCTTTAATTTACGAGCCTGCATGGTATTCGTCATGCTGTAATGCTCTATAGTAAAACGATGATCGAAACGAGGTTTTATCTCTTGAAGTTCAGCCAGTGTGGCTAAAGTTTGGTCCGTTGCTAAATCTCCATTGGAATGGGCGTGAATTTGAATTCCAGCTTCCCAATAGGGAAGCATGGTCTCGGTATATTTATCCCAAGGAATGTCACTCACTAGACCATTCCCGCCTTCCAAATAACCTGGGAAACTAACCATTGAAGACATTAATGGGAAAGACCCATCAGCCATAAATTTAATGCCGTCTACAAAAAGACGATCTGAATTGTTCTTTAGCATTTCATTATAAGCCTGCATTTTATTGTTTCCATACTTTCTATTCAAAGCACTTTCTAATGGGACTAATCGCATACGTAAGGAAAAAGATTCGTTAGCAATCGCTGCCTCGGTATCCTTCCATTCTTTATCAAAATCGATTGCTCCATAAGTCAATTCGGAAGTTGTTGTTACTCCAACGCTTTTGGCAATTTCACCCATGAATAGAAGGCCACTTACCCCTCCATTTTCCATCACTTTATCAAAAACAGGGCTCATTCCCGCCGTTACAGCAAGAGCTTCAATGAAAACACCGTTCAATTCGCCATTTTCATTTTTTTGAATTCCATGAATATTGGTGTCTGATCCTACTCCAAAATCATCTTCTAGAATCTTAAGAGCAGGAGTGTTTAAGTAGACGAAATGAGGGGCGAAAGCAATAACAGTTATAGGTCTTGTATTGCTTATTTTATCGAGAACATCTTTATTGAATTCACCTCCTTGTTTGGCCTGATCGTAACCATAAAGAACCAGAGGCTCGTTTGGGTCATCTATCTCCCTGTCGAATTGCGCCATTTTCTCCATGACATCATCAAAGGTTTCGACAGCTTTATACATACCTCCTTGTGGGTTTGGCGCTTCGATTGAACCAATATATTTCAACCCAAGAAATCCTGAAGAAAGCCAAAAATGAGTGTGAGGAGCCACGAAGCCAGGCAAGATCACTTTATCCTCCAGGGTGTTGTCGATCTCATAATCATAGCGAGATAACCAAGGTTTCATGGACTCAATAGTTCCAGTCGATAGCACTTTGCCATCTAACACAGCAACAGCTTGAGCTTCAGGTCTCCCAGGGTCCATGGTGTAGACTTTCTTAGCTGTAAAAACCGTGATAGGTGTGCCTTCAGCATTTAGTTTTGCGATCCAATCCGGATGATCAGGTGAGATTTCCTGAGCGTGTATTGGAGAAAGAATCAAAGTAATTATTGCTGAAATAATCAGTTTTAGCCTAATTTCTAATGGTTTCATGATTTTATAATTTTAAGAGTTGAGGTCATTCTTTTTACCACCCAACCAGGTCTCACTTACTTTGATCTGTTCGATCTTCATCGGGTCTACCTTGGTTGGATCATCTTCTAGAATGGCCAGATCGGCATACTTACCTGCTTCTAAGCTACCAGCGATATCATCCATAAATAGCTGCCAGGCAGCATGAGTAGTTACGCCTTTCAATGCTTCTTCAACAGGGATTCTTTGATCTGGAGCAAATACTTCACCGCCATCATGCATCACTCGGGTCACGGCATCTTGCACATATCGTAGTGGTTCTATTGGAGTTACTGAATAATCACTATGGAAGGTGAACGGAATACCCATGTCCAAGGCCGTCTTACAAGCATCATAGTATTTGATTCTATCAGGACCCAAGATCTGGTCTCTGAAAGCTTTACCCCACCAACGAACATGACCTATTAAGAAAGTAGGCGAGACCCCGAGTTTCTTCATGCGCTCAAACTGATCTAGATGTCCTACACTACAGTGTTCTAATCTATGCCTATGGTCATCTCTCGGATTCTCTTTTAGTATGCGTTGATACACATTCAATGAGGTATCAATAGCGCCATCTCCATTGGCATGGACAGCCAAAGACCATCCAGCATCATGTGCCCTTTTCGCGGCATTGTACAATTGTTCCTCGGTATAATTTAATGCACCACGAGATTCACTATTCAAATAAGGTTCTCTGAGGTAAGAACTAAAT
>CAZLUY010000608.1:0-7735 GCA_964562785.1 uncultured Limnohabitans sp.
TAGGTCATCACTAAGGACCACATTCTCAATTCTAGTATTTCCTGAATTCTCAACTAAAATGAAGTATGTAAGAATATCACCAGCCGTATCATAGCCTTGTTGATCAGCTAATTTGGTGAGGTTTATTGAATTGGTTTTAGAGCCATTCACGACAACCGTATCGGCATCAGTCAAGGTATTATTATCAGGGTCAGTAACTTCCACTGAAACTATATTCTGAATGGTTCCGGAATCAATATCGTCCTGGGTTACCGTATAGTTGCCCTCGTAAATCCAGGTCTCACCCACATCTAAATCCCCAATAGTTGGGTTATCTCCTGAAACTAGGTTCAGGTCACTCGGATTAATAATCGAGTCATCAATGGATACATTTTCAAGGGTAAGGTTACCTGTGTTTTCAATCTCTATGGTATAAGTGATGACATCCCCTGGGTTATTAAATCCAACATTTGAGGTGGATTTGTTTACTTCAAATGATGGCTGCTTATCCGGGTTAGAAACTGCGTTGTCTCCATCTTCCACATTACCACCCTGTGAATCTTCTCCTGTCACGCTCGCAGTATTCGTCACAGGTCCATTATCGATGTCATTTTGGGTAACCGTGTAGCTATCTGTATAAGTAAAGGATTCTCCCGGAGCCAAATCTGGTACTGGAATAATTCCCGCACCGAAGAATGGATCGGTCAATTCGAGATCAGAAAGGCTTAGGTTACCATCATTCGTAATGACAATTTCATAAGTCAGGACTTCACCTGCCTTGGAATAGGTACCTGGGTTTACGCTTTTTGTAAGATCGACAGAAGGATCAAAAACCGCAGTAATTGTTTCATCATCTGTGGCAGGCGGCAGCGTACCTCCTGGTGGGACACCTGAAGCGGTTGCAGAATTAGTAAATGATCCCGCATCAACATCAGCTTGCTCAATATCATAGGTTGCTGTGTAAGTCCAAACTTCATCAGGGTCAAGTTTTCCGTCTGCATCGGAATCACCAGAGACGAAGGTAGGTCCTGAGGTAGCCTGAGGATCTGTCACATCAACCTGATCGATAGAAACATTTCCAGTATTATCCACAACTATGGTATAGTTAATGGTCTGTCCAGCCTGGTCATAAGTTGCAGACGAAGCGTCTTTTGTTAAAGTCCAGGAAGGGTTTGGAGTCGCCGTTGCTGTGGCATCATCCGTGATTTCAGGAAGATTCCCAGCAGGTGATTTTGCGGTGGCATCTACGGTATTCGTAAAGCTTCCGGTATCCACATCTTCCTGGGTAACCGTGTAGCTTGCAGTGTAAACCCACGTTTCTCCAACATCCAAAGTGCCAGAATTTGAAACGTCCCCTGAGGCCAGACTCGGAGTCTCTGTTTTCAGGTCGAAAATAGCGACATCTGTAATGCTCACATTTCCAGTATTTTCAACCTCTATGGTGTAGGTGAGTACATCACCGGCATTTTCATAAGTACCAGGAGCATCAACGTTTTTCTCGATGTCCCAATCCGGCGTTCGGTCTGCTGGGACAGTTAAGGTTGCATTATCGTCAGGTAGTGGGCCAAGGATGGTTTCTCCTCCGGCTGTTACCGAATTATCTACTCCTCCGGCATCAATATCAGCCTGCGTAACCGTGTAGGATGCCAGATAAGTCCATACTTCACCTGGATCCAATTGATCGTTCGTATTGATATCACCGCTGGATAAGGTGAGTGGAGATCCTGATACTAGTGGATCATTCACCACCACGTTGTCGATAATTAGGTTACCTGTATTCGCTACCTCTATAGTGTAATTTATTACTTCACCTGCAGATGTTACACTGGTCTTATCTGCAGATTTAGAGACATCAAATCTTGGTGTCTGTGCCGCATTAATAATTCGATCATCTTCCTTATCTATGGTCGAGCCCGGATTTGTTGGGTCTGTAGCTGAAACTGAGGCTGTATTATCGATGCTTCCATTTTCAATATCAGCCTGAGTAACGGTATAAGTCGTGGTCGCAATTACCGTTTGACTTGGTGTCACAGTTGGAATGGTGGTGGAAAGTCCGGTAAGTGGATCGTCAATCTCTACATTTGTCAGGGTAGTATTTCCTGTATTCACAACAAGAATACTGTAGGTGATCACCTCTCCCTCCTGACTGTAGCCCGTCTTATCAGCTATTTTTCCGACATTATAATTTGGCACCTGTACAGCTTGTATAGTTTCATCATCCGTAGCATCGGTCAAGTTACCCTGAGAAGGATCACCGGTAGCCGTTGCTGTATTAGTGAAACTACCAGCATCCAAATCATCCTGAACAATTGTATGCTGAGCATTGTAAACCCAGGTTTCACCAGGAGCCATTATTTGATCATTACCCAAATCACCCGAAGCATAAACAGGGCCCGGAGGATCAGCATCAGGATCAGTAACTACCACATTGGTGATGGTCACATTACCTGTGTTGGTTACGCGGATTTTATAATTCAGTACTTGCCCTAATTGGCTATATGGCTGATCATTACTGGACTTATCTACCTCTAATTCTGGGTCAGGAATGACAGGAATATCTACAGTGTTAGAAATGAGAGGGTCTTTGCCAGTCGGGAATGTTCCTCCTGAAGGTGTGCCCATGGCAGTAGCAGTATTTGAATAGCTACCCGCATCGATATCGCCTTGAGTAACGGTATGCGTACCAGTATAAGTCCAGGACTCTCCTACATCCAGATTTCCTGGATTAGAGTTGTCACCACTTGTAAGCGTCAGATTTGGAATCTGAGGATCGGAAACCTGGGCATTTTCAATGGTGACATTTCCGGTGTTGGTTAACACAATCTCATAATCCAATACATCTCCTACAGCCGCATAGTCTGTATCTGAACTGGATTTGGTGATTTCCCAATCTGGGGTTTGAATGGCCCTAAGTGTGAACGAATCAGAAATAGGTCCAAGGGTACCTCCAGAAGGATTACCTGTGGCAGAAGCAGTATTGGTATAGCTACCACTGTCCAAGTCAGCTTGGGTAATTCTATAAGTTATGACATACCTCCATTGTTCTCCGGGACTTAGGATACCATCCGCTGGAGTTCCTTCAGTACTCAGAAGGTTAATGGATTCAGCATCAGGATCGGTAAACTGAATTCCCGAAATTTCCACATTTCCAGTGTTAGTAATTATGGCTTGGAAAAGAACCAGTTCACCTAGCTGCGAATAGGTGGTTTGTCCTCCAGCACCTGTATCTTTTACTATAGTCCAGGAAGGATTTTGTACCGCATTTACAGTGACTTCATTTGAAGTCAATGGTGTTGGCAATGTGGAAGATGCCTCAGAGCCAGTTACTGTTGCTATATTAGAATAGCTTCCCGCATCGATATCTGCCTGAACCACGGTATGTGTAGCCGAATAGGTCCAGGTCTCTCCAACATTTAGAATCCCTTGTGGATCATTATCCCCTTGAATGACCGTTGAAATCTCAGCATTTGGATCTGTAACAGAGACATTAGTGATGTCCACGTTTCCGGTATTTTCTACCAAGATTTCATAACTAATAACCTCTCCAGGATTGGTGTAGTCAGTGGTGGTGGTCGATTTACTAATTGCCCAGTCAGCGGTGGCTGGGCCAGTAGCAAATGCTAATACGGCACCATCTGGTAAAGTAACTCCATTGAAAATCAGCTTTGGACTTCCAAATGAATCAGGAATGATTTCTTGCACCGTTCCAGTGGTAAAATCTCCATCTCCATCTTCATCTATTAAAAGACGATAATTATTTACATCAGTAGTACCTCCGGTAGTGGATATACCATTGAAATCAAATTCCAAGTCAACTGACCCTGGATCACCTGTCCTCTTCACCTTCCATTCACGACCTAGCCTTAAGAATGCCAGGCTTGATGGCATATCGGCTGCTTGCTCGGTTAATGCTCCTCCATCATGGCCTAATAGTAAGAAGTCACCATCATCCAGAGAAGAAGGGTTACTGAGAAGAATATTACCCTTACCGCTTTGTCCTGTTCCGTCACCACTTCCTGTATTGATGCTATTGGATTGAGACTGATTTAAGGTACTCATATTGTCTCGACCAATACCAAAGACGTCATTCCAATAAGTGGCATCATCCCAAACCGCTGTTCCGTCTGAACTTAGGTACGCATTGATCGATGGATCAAGCGAGATACCATATTTGATTGCGAGGTACGATTGGATTTTATTCCTATCCTCATCTGTAAGCAGGCTCGGGTACATGATCAACTCAGCGATCTGACCATTATATCTACTTCGTATGGTTGGAGTAATCCCAATAAAGGGTACTGATTGGAAAGCAACTGCATCTGTGCCGTTTCCTGCTAGCTTCTGAGTAGGGAAGAACTGACCATCAATATATGATCTGGAATTGTTACCTGGCCCTGGTACAATTTCAACCAAACCTAATCTACCCTTTTCATCACCTAGCATTCCTGTAGATTCAAAAAAGAAATCATTAGGATCCGTTTGGTTATTACCAGTAGCCATCTGATCCCCATTCATCATGTAACCAATATCAATCGAAGCATCACTGGCGCTCATCACCGTCGTGAAACTTGTATTGTCCCTTTTTATGACTGCAAATAAGCTTTGGAAGCGAATCGGTGTATCGCCTGTAAGCCCATCTCCTGCACCTAAATCTCCCTCGAAATCGACGGAGTTATTGAAATTAATCGACTTGGTTCCCGTCTTAGGATCGCCGAATACAGTAAAGGCATTTATTCCGGTCTGATCCACCCAGCTGGTAAGGTCACCTGAGCCTGGGCTTACGCCTGCATCTCCTTTTAACCAGAGGTTTGCTCCTAAAACTCCTGGACCGATCCTTGGTCCTGTGGCAAATGCCAAAACAACTCCATCGGCAAGATTTACCGAATCGAAAATAATTTTTGACGTTCCAAATGCGCTGGGAATAATTTCTTGTACCGTACCTGTGGTGAAATCTCCGTCCCCATCTTCATCAATCAATAATCGATAATTACTTAAGGTGGTATTTCCACCAGTAACAGGAAGACCATTGTAGTCAAACTCGAGATCTACAGTACCTGGATCGCCGGTCCTTTGAACCTTCCATTCTCTGCCCAATCTGAATAATTCTAATCCAGCAGGAAGATCAGTGGTTTGTTCAACCAATAGCCCACCATCATTTCCAATAATGAGGAATTCACCATCCTCCAGGGAGGAAGGATTTTTTAGAACCAGGTTAGCTTTTCCATTTTGCCCTGTACCATCTCCACTTCCAGTATTTACACTATTAGACTGGGTTTGATTCAAGGTGTTTCCGTCATCTTTTCCTATACCAAAGACATCGTTCCAATAATTAGTATCACTCCATACAGAAACATCAGAAGATGTAATGTAACTGGTTACCGAAGGATCCAATGTAATTCCGTATTTGATCGCTAGGTAAGATTGAACCTTATTCCTCTCACCATCAGAAAGTAGAGAAGGGTACATGATCAATTCTGCTATCCGGCCATTAAATGCGTCTACGCTTCCAGGGTCTTGTGATCTGCCGATAAATGGAATGGATTGAAAAGGTACAGCTGTGAAGGCAGTTGGATCCCCTGCGAATTTTTCAGTAGTAAAAGACTGCCCATCGATAAAAGAACGTGACCTTATCCCTGTGCCCTGCACGATTTCAATAACGCCTAATCTGGCCTTTTCAGCACCAAGGAAGCCTGTAGACCGGAAATAAAAATCATTCGGGGCTACGAGATTATTTCCAGTTCCCATTTGATCCCCTTTCATGATGTAACCTACATTATCTGTAGCATCAGAAGCACTCATCACCGTGGTAAAGAGGGTATTATCACGTTCGATAATGGCAAAAAGGCTTTGAAAACGGATAGGGGTATCACCAGTCAGCCAATCGCCTAAACCTGCATCACCCTGAAAATCAACCGCATTATTAAAATTAATAGGAGTTGTTCCTGTTTTAGGATCGTTGTTAACAGTAAAGGTGTTGGTTCCGGTTTGATCAATCCATCCAGTAAGGTCTCCTGAAGTAGGGGTAACTCCGGCATCCCCCTTTAACCAAAGATTGGCTCCAGCTACTCCAGGATTAGCTTTTTGTCCAGTTGCAAATGCCAATACCGCTCCATCAGGTAAATTGACTCCGTTAAAAATCAGTTTTGGGCTTCCAAATGAATCAGGAATTATTTCCTGGACCGTTCCGGTAGTAAAATCCCCATCGCCATCTTCGTCAATGAGCAATCTGTAATTATTGAGAACGCTTGTGCCTCCTGACACTGTTAATCCATTAAAATCAAATTCTAAATCAACGGTACCTGGATCCCCTATTCTCTTAACTTTCCATTCTCTTTCCAGCCTGAGGAGATTAAGTCCTGAAGGTACATCTCCTGTTTGTTCGGTTAATACTCCTCCATCATGACCTATAAGCAAAAAGTCACCATCTTCCAGGGCTGAAGGATTCTTAAGGACAATATTCCCCTTTCCACTTTGACCTGTCCCTGCTCCATTACCTGTATTAATACTGTTGGATTGGGTCTGATTCAGACCTGAAGCATCATCCTTACCTATACCAAAGACATCATTCCAATAATTTGTATCATCCCAGACAACATTACCGTCAGAATCCACATAATTCGTCACAGAAGGATCCAGGGTAATTCCGTATTTAATCGCAAGATAAGATTGGATAATTGACCTTTCCGCGGCATTATGCTCCACCGAATACATGATCAGTTCCGCAAGTTCCCCATCAAAAAACGAAGCCCCCCCTGCAGCGAGCGTACTAGCTATAATCGGTGTTCCGTTAAATGGCTGGAAAGTAGACCCTGTTATTCCTTGTGTGGCAAAAACTTCTCCATCGATGGATGTAATTTGGCTGTTGAGATTCGCTAGCGGAACAATTTGTGTAATTGCAATACGCGCTTTCTCCGTTCCTAACTGACCAGCAGAAATAAAGGTGGATGCGTTACCGCTTTCATCTGAAGTAGTTAGCAACCTAGAACCAGTCAACATGGCTCCGGCGAATGATTCCACGGCTGGATCAATCCCGATCACCGTACCAGAGTTACTGTCTTCGTTTCTTTTATAGACAGCATAGACTGTTTGGAACTTAATGGGGTTATCACCTTGCAGGTAATCGTTAATTCCATTAAAATCTACCGATGGGTTGAAATTAAAACCAAGAGGAACTATACCTGCTCCTGCCCCATTAACCGTAAATGAGTTATTTCCAGTTTGATCAATCCATCCGGATAAAGTGCCCGTATCAGGGCTTAGGCCGGCATCTCCTTTAAGCCAAAGGTTTGCACCAAGAACTCCTGGGCCAATCTGTTGCCCAGTGGCAAAGGCTATTACAGCTCCATCAGGTAGGCTTACATTGGTGAAGGCAATGACATCATTTAGTAGAAAATCTGGTGTAATGACCGTGGTACTATTTGAAAAATCACCGTCTCCGTCGTCATCGATGATTAGGCGAAAATCTGAGGCCTCATTTCCGCTTACTGCGATCCCATTCAGATCAAAAGAAAGACCTACCGTTCCCACATCATTCGTACGCTTCACTTTCCATTCTCTTCCCAGTCTGAAAAAGTCTAATCCGGCCGGCAAATCTGTCGCCTGCTCTGTAAGCAGGCCATTATCGTGACCTATTATTAGGAAATCCCCATCATCCATTGAAGACGGGCTAAATAAGTTAAGATTACCAGTTCCTGGCTTTCCGGTACCATCACCGCTTCCTGAATTTATGCTGTTTGAATTAGCCTGGTTTAATCCC
>CAZLUY010000609.1:0-2964 GCA_964562785.1 uncultured Limnohabitans sp.
TTAATTGAAGAAACTCCAAAGGAAATTTTTTGGGAGACCGGAGGGAATTACAACCTGAATATTCAGCAGGTAACCCTCAGTAATTGGGCTGCTGGTGGGTCCAGTAACCTGGCACTTAACTCAGGGCTTTCCTTCTATGCAAACTATAAAAAGGACAAGAAGGTCTGGGAAACTCAAATGAATATCAATATGGGTTTCAATAGACAAGGGGACAGAAGTTATACAACCAGAAAGACAAATGATATCATCAATTTCGTGAGTAACTATGGTAGGGAACTCTCGAAAATCTACTACCTCTCTACCCAAATTAATTTTCGAACTCAAGTATTACCTGGATATAAATACAAACGTGCTTCAAATGGAGATGGAGAAACAAGAGAACAGATTTCCGACTTTCTGAGTCCCGGCTATCTTCAATCCTCCACCGGTATCAATTACCGTCGAACATATGAAAACAAGAGTAAAGTTTCGATGATTCTTTCACCATTCACTGGTCGATTTACCATAGTCATGAATGACTCACTAAGTCAGGCCGGAGCGTTTGGTGTTACACCTGGAGAAAATGTCCGTGCCGAAGCAGGGATATCACTAAATACTACAATCACTGATTTCAAAATCATGGATAATGTAACCTGGAAAGCAGGTCTTAATCTCTTTTCGAACTATGAGAGACTAGGAAATATGGTAGTGAATTTCAATTCCATAATTCAGTTAAAGGTGAATAAGTTTATTTCCACGAGGATTGAAACTGAAATAATCTATGATGAGGAGGTGTTTATCAAACAGGACGACGGCACTTCTAAACAGGCCGTACAGCTTCAGAACCTGATTAATTTTGGGATAAGTCTGGACTTTTAGAAATCAGTCTCAAGCCCAAACTTTCGCTGTAATTCTGCTAAAGCGCCATGCTTTTGCTTGAGAAGTTCAAACTTCTCTGAATTGGTATAAGCCTTTCGCTGGCTTTTGTCTTCTTCCTCACGGACTTCCAGTTTGAAAGAAATATCCATCACCTTTCCTTCCTCTCTGAAAAATTGGACAAGGGAAGGAATCATTATCTGAGCTCGTTCTTCCTGAACATGCCCAAATACCTTGAGGGTCACTTCCGAGCCCTGAAATATCAGCTCCTGGTTGATCACAGCCAGATCTAGCTGTTTGTCCTCCGCTCCCCATTTGTCACGAATCTTATCTATCAAATCATTGAACAAATCCTTGCTCAGCTGAACTCCGGTTTCTTTCGGCTTTTCCTCTTGAGCTTCCTTGACTACTTGCTTTTCTTCGCTGCGTTTCGCCTCCTCCTTTAAAAGCTCCTTGGTTTTACTCAGATTACTCGGTATACCCAGAGTCTTCTTGGGTTTGCTTGGAGCAGGTTTAGCTGGATTGCTAGGCTTAAAGTTTTGGTTTGGTTGAACCTCTGATTTCTCAGGGCTTAGGCTTTTTTTTTTGCTTCAGCTATGGCAAGCTTCGAAAGCTCAAATGCCCTCTGAAGTTTGGACACCTTCATTAGCGCAAGCTCCACATGTAAGCGCTGGTTCTTGCTCATTTTATAGCTCACATCACACTGATTGATGATGTTCATCGCGGAGAGCAAAAATGAAACAGGAGAGGCATTGGATTGCTCAATGTATTTGCCTTTAGCATCCTCAGAAACCTCCAATAGCTCTACGGTAGCAGGATCCTTTACCACGAGCAAATCTCTTAAGTGAGAGGCCAGTCCAACGATAAAATTATGAGCATCAAAACCTTTCTTTAAGATCTCATCAAAGATCAACATGACCTTGCTTACATCCTCGGCCAGGAAAGCTTCTACTACCTTGAAGTAATAGTCATAATCCAGAATATGAAGATTGTCAATCGTTTCTGTATAAGTCACCTTCTTCCCCGCGGAATAGGTTACAATCAGGTCAAAAATAGACAAAGCATCCCTTAAGGCTCCATCTGCTTTTGTCGCTATGAGCCGAAGGGCTTCATCCTCAAACTCTACCTTTTCCTGCTCAGCGATATAGACCAAATGATTGGAGATATCCTTTATCTGAATTCGGTTGAAATCAAAGATCTGACATCTCGAAAGAATGGTAGGCAGAATCTTATGCTTTTCAGTAGTCGCAAGGATGAAAATCGCATAGCTTGGTGGCTCTTCTAGGGTCTTCAAAAAAGCATTGAAGGCCGAAGCCGAAAGCATATGGACCTCATCAATGATGTAGACCTTGTACTGTCCTTGCTGGGGTGCATATCGTACTTGCTCAACCAGATTTCGAATATCCTCAACCGAGTTATTCGATGCGGCATCCAGCTCATAAATATTGAAAGAACTATTGTTCTGGAAGGATTGGCAAGCATCACACTTTCCGCAAGCCTCAAAATCTACGGTGCGATCGGTGCAATTGATGGTTTTCGCCAAAATTCTCGCACAGGTAGTTTTTCCCACACCTCTGGGTCCGCAAAAAAGAAATGATTGGGCCAGGTGGTTATTCTTAATCGCGTTTTTTAGGGTGGTGGTGATATGCTCCTGCCCTACTACGCTTTTGAAATCTGCGGGTCTGTATTTCCTTGCCGAGACGACAAAATTTTCCATCGCTGCAAGATATAAAAAACTGCCTTTTCAGCGCCTTTTATTAATTCCTTTTGCGAAGCTTTTTGTCAAGGCATTGAGAGTCAGTGGGGTTTAATTTATTTGAAAGATTTAGGGCTTGGGCAAGTGTTTCTTGCTCACTCCATTACGGTAAGCGAATCACAGTCATTAATTCTCAAAAAGAAGTTTAATCAATCCGCAGTTTGTCAACAGTCGACCATTGACCGTCGACCGTCGACGGATAGCAGGAGTCGAGCAAATCCTCACAAAGCTTTGTCGTTTGAACCTAAATTGACGTAACTTTGTACTCTAAATAAATGGGGCTGACCGGTATTGACAGTAAGTGTGAATAGCGGGCTTGCATGCAGGCCGGAGTATGTACGGCCTTGAACCAT
>CAZLUY010000610.1:0-2030 GCA_964562785.1 uncultured Limnohabitans sp.
TACAGACAACAATGGTGGACTATTCCAATTGGATGATTGGTGTAATGAATGGAGTAGGGCTATCAGAAGAGGGAATGGAGACCCTTTTGGAACCATTGGAAGGAACAGAGGATACTGATTCTTCTGATTTGGCCAACCTAGCCATAGGGGGGTATAATTTTTTCACCAATACTGGGGTCTCTGGTGACCTAAGCAGATATGTCTCCTTTGATCGGAATATTAAGTGGGGACTACTCGTATTTTCTGATTCTATTTATGCAGCAGAAATAGGCGTAGCCACTATGCTTTATTTGATTATAGGTCCCAAAATCAACCTGATATTTGCTGTTATCGGATTGTTGACATTAGCTATAGCCATAGGTTTCTTTTATGGGCTCTACAAGCTCTACAAGTTTATTATGGATTAATTCGGGTTGGTGAATACCAATCTATGATCTGAGCTTTTCTCAATATCCTCTCTATCCATCAGTTGCCCACGGTACTCTCCATTTGCATAAAGATTGACCTGGTCTTTATAAAACTGGCTAAAGCGGTTCCCTGATTGTCCCGTAGGAAGAACAGATTCGGACTTTTCTATCTCAGCAAAATCCAGAAGGATTCTCATGGCTGGCCCGGATCTAACGGTATACAGTCCTTCTCCATTGAGGGTAAAGGCCAGCTTATTCACAGCCTCAGCATTAGCTTCTAAGGTTGGAGACTCTACGTTGAATATTTTATCAAGTGGTTTTTGAGAACCCAGAGGATGAGGGTGGACAGAAATAATTGAACTTGCCCAGACCCATTGCTCCCAGATCTCACCATGTTGCTCGGATAATTCATCAAGGGTAATGGCTAATGCATCAGAAACAATTTGCGAACGGGTTTCTTCCTCACTAGTCTGCACATTATCCCACCATCGATTATCCTCTGATTGAATAAAATAGTCATAGCTTCTGATCATTGCGAAGGTCCCTATAAACTGTTCAAACCCAGCTTGACCCAGCTCATCTGCCATTGCCAATCGGTAAATGTGGTAGAGCCATTTGTAGTATATGGTTGGTGCAATATTGAGAATTTCATGATCTCCTTCCCAATTTCTCACTTTCTCTAATGCCTCAGCGTATTCATTGAAATCATTCATATTGACAATGCCTACAACATAATTGGCGATGTCAGAATGTGTTGTATTTACTGTTTCATTTTGAAGCACCTTGAGGCTCTCTATTGACCAATCGTCTTTTGCTTCTAGAGTTTCAGCGATTCTTCCGTAACGATCTCCGGGATAGTAGTATCCTGGAACAAACGCTCCATTAGATAGCGTGTCTGTTTGATTATTGGCTGAGACCACATATCCCCACGAGGGGTTTATGCTTTGTGGGTTTAGCTCAAAAGGAAGCCAACCTTCAGGTTGATGCTCAGGATTACTTCCATCTCTGAAGAATTTACTACTGACTTCAGGGTTACGGTCTGGAAGTCGAGCAGCTGCCCACCATCCAATATTTCCATCGGCGTCTCCATACATAATATTCAAGCCCGGTGCATGAATCAATTCAGCGGCTTCTGCCACTTCTTGAATAGACTGTGAATGATTCATCTTATAGGTAGCCTCAATTGCCTTGGATGGTTCTTGGAGATAGACCCACCAGGAAGCGACCAGTTTATCTGTTACCTCTGCGATCTCAGGAATAACAGAATTGACTATTGGGCCATGAACTGTCTCCGCAATTTCCAATTCAACATCTGCTTCTCCTTTAACCTTAATGGTTTCAGTTCTACGGGAGATGGGAGAGGTGCTGTCCCCAATAATTATTTCATCTGGATTCTGAGGATTTACAGTTTCCTCAAAAAAGTCCTGGTCATCATTTTCAAACATGGTGAGACCGAGGCTTTGAAAATCATTATGTCCTACTAGACCAAAAGGCATTCCTGCCAGGTGATTTCCATAGTATGAAAATCCAGGGTATTCCAGATGTGCTTCATACCACACAGAAGGAGATGCAAATCCTATATGGGTGTCATTCGCAAAAAGAACTTTTCCGTTTTCAGTTTTA
>CAZLUY010000611.1:0-2176 GCA_964562785.1 uncultured Limnohabitans sp.
TACCATAGCCATTTCTAAATTCACTTCGAACCAGCATTTGCCCATTCAAATTGAATTGGGCAAAACTTGAAAAACTTATTAGGCATAATAGCCCAATACCTACGAGTACTCGTAATTGCTTCATCGATTTTAAAAGTTAAGAAGTAGCTTATTTGCTACTGAGAGTTTGAACTGGCTTTTTCGATTCTCTCTCCTTTCCCTCCTTTAGCCATTGTGGTACGACTTGCTCCAGGAATTCTTCCTTCGCAGCGAAATCCTTTTCCAAATCAAATCCAATATATGCCTGTAAAGCTTCTTTGGTAAACTCAGGCATTGGGACTGGCTGATTGTATCCTAAGTCGGCTAGTAGCCTCGTCAATTGAATTCTTGTTTCCTGGATGATCCCTGTTCCGCTAGTCACTATTCTACTGGTTTCAAGTGGAGCATGGAATGCGGCTCCATGAGAAGCCACCGAATAATCCCATCTCCACTGGGCATGTCGTATCCCCATTTGAATAGGTTTCATCTGCTCTTCTGTAGCGCCTAATTCCCAGGCCTTCGCAGCTTCAATATGAGCCATTGCTATTTGCTTTTGAAGCTCACGGCTACCCTCTTTTACTTTGGTTTGTCTCTCATATACATCCGTTACAAGATCATCCACTTTTTCGCGGTGGCAGACAAAGCAGCTATTTTCAACATTGGCCAGAGGAGAACCAATATGGTGATTCGTAAATTTCTGTCCACCCTCGGTTTGGTATGGCATGTGGCAATCTGCACAACTTACACCTCTTTTGGCATGGACACCCATATTGTAGATCTCGAAGTCCGGATGTTGTGCTTTCAGCATTGGGGTCTTACTAAGTGGATTCACCCAATCAGCAAATTCAATATTGTCATAATATGCTTCAACCGATTCTACATCCATTCCATCTTTCCATGGGAATGTCAGGTAGTTGGCCTTTGGAGCTCCTTCCTTATCCTTATCGAAATAGTACTCCACATGACACTGAGCACAAACCAAGGAACGCATCTCCTGGTGAGAAGCATCATTGATATCTTTCCCCATGGCTTCATAGGCTTCGATTAAAGCCGGACGAGTAATGGTTAATTTCATTGTTTCTGGATTGTGACAATCAGCGCAACCTATAGGGTTGATTACTTCAGAACCTAAATCGGCCCATTTACCAGTGTAATACTCAGCAACCCCCATTTCTTTCATCAGTCTTGGCACATCTGGACTCTTACATGTCCAGCAGGTACTTGGCATAGGACCTTCGCCAGGCTCCATTGGGGCTCCCGTTCTTAAGGTTTCATGGATGTCAGAAATTGCATATGCATGACCTTTTGGGGCATTGTAATCTTTACTGAATCCATAGCCTGCCCAGAGAATCACAAGTTCTGGATCTGATTCCAACATGTCATGATGCCCGCTGGTACCATACATACTTCTGAAGGTGGTGTCCTTTGTCTTCATGTAGGATTGATACTGCCTTGGGTAGTTTTCGCCCCATACAGAGTCTCTAGGTTCGATTCCTTCAATCGCTACCCTTGGCTGATAGGCATATTTGGCCTCAGATCTCCTATCCAGAATATTTAGAGATAGAAGTGCCAATAAAAAGACAATGATGATTGTGCCTAAGAAAAGAATCCAGTTTTTCATAGCGCTTTATTTTTCTTTTGAAGATTTCATTGATTCCTCGAGCCAACTTGGGATGATACTCAAATCCTTTGGAGAGTATTCTTTTATTGGCTCAATTTGATGTCCTACTGAAGATAGACTTCGGACTCTTCCGTGGGGTACGTCTCTATGACAATCCCAACAAGTCCGATCTGTTCTGTTTTGAGTATGGTCAGCCACAAAGGCTTCTAATTTCGCATCCGTTACTTGATCCTGATGGCAACGAATACAATTATTTTGAATTACTTCTATTGATGGTTCGCGTGCTCTGATTACTTCAGGTTCTCCTCTGGCCGTAAATACTGTCGCATGATACAATCCATCTTTGGCCTTGAAATAGTATTTGCCTATTGGATTATGTGGTACATGGCAAGCATTACAATCTGCGACCTCCCTATGTGAACTATGAGTCCATGTAATGTATTGAGGAGTCATAATATGGCAATTCACACATGCCTGAGGGTCATCTGACAAATAAGAGGGAGCGTTACTGATTTTGATGAGGAAGAATCCGAGACC
>CAZLUY010000612.1:0-1903 GCA_964562785.1 uncultured Limnohabitans sp.
TGGATCATGTCCCAGTTTTAATTCACCTTTAACCTCCTTTACTACAAAAAAATGTTCCATGGCATGTAAAGGTGGTTTCAAAAATTCATGGACACAGAGATAATCTTTTACATCTATAGTGAGTCCAGTTTCCTCAAGAAATTCTCGCTTCATACTTTCCTTTGCGGATTCCCCATAGTTCATTCCTCCACCAGGAACTGACCAGAAATCTCGATCATCGGTCATTTGATGCTTTATCATCAAGATTTTATTTCCTTGGATCAATATCCCATTAACCCGGCTTCGGAGGTGATGCCCAAATTTTGATTCGATTTTTTTTCTGATCTTATCTTCAGCCATTTAATTCGCAGTGATGTCCAAAGATACTCATCCACAAGTATTGCCATCTGAGACGCTCAGGAAAAAATTCCCATTTGCTCCAACCAAGGGGCAGTCTCGATTTTTCGGCAAAATGGATAAATACCTATTAATGGATAAAGAAGAAAAGCCTTGCTTCATACTCCGGGGTTATGCTGGAACTGGTAAAACAACCCTGATTTCAGCTTTAGTACAGACTCTTCCCACTTTGAACATGAGAAGTGTGCTTTTGGCACCTACGGGTAGGGCCGCCAAGGTCATGAGTAATTATAGCGGGAGAGGGGCATTCACTATTCATAAAATTATCTATAAGCCTCTGGGTGAAGAAGGTGGCCCGAGTTCTGGCTTTGTCCTTCAGAAAAACTATTACAAAAACTCCGTCTTTATAGTGGATGAATCATCCATGCTTTCCGATGATGGAGGCATGTCAGGAAGTTTGTTGGGTGATCTGATTCGTTTTGTTTTCGGGGGAGAGGGGAATAGACTTTTGTTGGTAGGTGATACGGCTCAGCTTCCTCCGGTGGGTTCTACCCTTAGTCCTGCCTTGGAGTCGGGTTACTTGAAAAGACAGTTTCGCCTGGATGCTGAGCAATTGGAGCTGTCAGAAGTGATGCGCCAGCGATTGGAATCCGGAATACTTTTTAATGCCACTGCATTAAGAGATGAGCTGCAAAATGAACCGCCTCAGATTTATCTTAGAACTCAAGGTTTCACCGATATATTTAGAATGACAGGCGAGAGATTGGAAGATGGACTTCGCTACAGCTATGATAAATATGGTGCTGAGAGTACCGTCATTGTGACCCGATCAAATAAGGCTGCGGTTCAATACAATCAATATATCCGACGGGTAATTCACTTCTTCGATGAGGAGATCGACAGTGGTGACTTGATCATGATTGTGAAAAACAATTACACCTATATGCAGGAGTCAGAGAAAGTGAATTTTCTGGCAAACGGTGATATGGCTGAAGTCTTGAAAATCCGAAATTTTGAAGAATTGTATGGGCTTCGTTTTGCTACACTTGAGTTGAGACTTTTGGATTATCCTGATGAGCCAAACTTCGAAGCCAAAGTCATCCTAGATACGCTACACTCTTCATCTGCTGCTTTGGATTCCAATCAGTACAGCGATCTATACAAGCAAGTGTCTGAGGATTATGCAGATGTGGCGAATAAGGTGGAAAGACAACAATTGATTAAGAAAGATCCATATTTAAATGCATTGCAGATAAAGTTCGCCTATGCGCTGACTTGCCATAAGGCGCAAGGTGGACAATGGGATGCCGTTTTTGTGGACCAGGGGTATGTTCCTAAGGAGCAAGTGGACAAGGATTTTACCCGGTGGCTATACACTGCAGTGACCAGAGCCAAGGAAGAATTGTTCATGGTTAATTTTGCCAGCACCTTTTTTCAAAAGCCTAAATCTCAAGAAGAATAGACCTTAAGGAATTTTAATATCTGAGTTCCTGTTCATTAGATTCACTTTAGTAATTTTGTCCCTAGAGTAAAATCGTTCATATTTGAATAGTACTAGAAAACGAAC
>CAZLUY010000613.1:0-5630 GCA_964562785.1 uncultured Limnohabitans sp.
CGAGGATTGCCTTTAGAAGGTGCCCAGTCTCGATATTAGGTTGACCATTTCCACTGGCCAATTCCAATGCCTTCTGAATCGCCTCCTGAGATTTGGTTGTATATTTCTTAAAATCCATTGTCTATTGGTTTATATTTTCGGCTACCCTAATGGGCTTTCTTCATTTCTTCTTCCACTAGATCAAATGTATAACCAATTAGATTTTTCGGTCAAAATGACGGAAAAACAAATTTTAAATACGATTTATCGGAAAAATTGACAGAATAAAAGGTATTATCGGCTCTCCTTACCCATCGTTCCACCGTCTAAATTTAAATCAGGTCGACTCTCCTGGCTTGCTCTAAGCTTTTCTGAACTAACCTTAGAATTCCATAGATAAACCCTCTTGAGATTTTTCATTCCGATCAAGACATCCAGTCCCTCATCATCTACCTTGGTATTGTAAAGATTAACAAGTTCGAGATTTTCCAAAGTGGAAATACTTGCCAGGCCCTTACTAGTTATAGGGTTGTTATGGATAATTAATCGAGTGAGATTTGGCATTTGGGATATGCTCTTCAACCATGAATCTTCCATGCCTGAGTTGCTCAGGTCTAACCACGTGATTTGCTCACTGATATCCATAAGTTTCTTTAAATCCTCTTCGGTAATCTTCCCTTTAGCTACCACATCGAGGAAATTACTTTCTGGTGAAATAGTGGAGATTCTGAATTTCTCAGATCCAATTTTTCTTAGTATTTCCTCGGAAGCAGCTTCCACGGTATGGAGTTCATAAAAAGCTTTTGGTTTGGTTGAAATCCCATAGCTGTCCTCAATTAGTTTTTTGGTTTTCTCCGAGAGCTTGTCATCGGTGATTCGCACCTCGGCGGACATGTCTTCTTCTATCCATTGCTGAATTAAGGATATCTCAGTAAACGATAGTGCAGGTCCTTTTGGAGGCATGAACTTTAAGCTTTTGGGATCCATCGTCACTCGTTTGAAAAGTTCACTTGATTCGGGAGATCCTGATGAAAGTGCGGCTCCTGATTCCCCGCCTTCAAGCAAGGATTCAAAGCTGTTCACATTGAGCCCTCCTTTTTGAACTTCATCATTATGACAGGAGCTACACTTTGCCTGAATTACAGGCTCTATCAAGTGCTTAAATACTAAAACTGAATCGGCATTTAAAGGGATCTCACCCGCTGACTCATTTTCATCGTTCATCAGAGCTTCCTGTACAAAGGAAGGAGCATAGACATACAGATAGTCTTCACCATGCGTAAGATTCCCTCCCAAATGGCCAGCAACAGAAATGCTAGTAAGCCCAGCTAAAAGCAATACAGCAAGAAGCTTCTTTTTGGATTCAATAATGCCCTCGATTCGCTCCAAAGAAATCCTATCCCAAATAGAAACCTTGCGACCCTCCTTTTCGAAAAATCCTAGCACCAGAAAAAAGCAAATGAAACTGATGATGGTCACTGTGATACCCATGATCTTATGCCAAAGTAAACTCCCTTCAGGATAACCACCTTCCTCCGCCAAAAGAAAGCCTAATATCACGGATCCTAAAGCGCTTAAAGATCCTAGTCCTAATGTAAGAGGCAGTGCCTTTTGGAAATATTGGAATCGCTTTGAAAAGGATAGCGCAAGAAAAATTACGGCAAGGATCAGAAAGCCAATTGGTAAATGAACTACAAGAGAGTGGAATCGACCTAAAAATAACCCGGTGTCGATTTGTAAAAATGTACTCATACTGAGAGAGTTGTCTTTTTTAAAGATAACATTTGTACATTACTTTTTATCAGGTCTAAAGACTATCATTTAAAAAACATTTCTATAACGAAATATGGATTCATTTTTTTCCAATAGGTATTTCTTTCTATTCGTATTTCCAGTTGTTTTTCTTTGCTGTAGTGAAACAAAATCCACCCAAGAAGAGATTGAAGAATCCCATATATGGCAGGACCAAACCAATATCTATTTGCCGGAAACAGCTGAATGGACCAATCGAGTAGAAGTTGCCGATCTAAACCAAGATGGTCTTGTGGATTTGATTTTTGCAAATGGTGGAAACTATTCAGAACCAGGGAATCCTGAACCAAGCCGGGTATTTATTAATCAGGGTCCTGATAAAGAATTCAAGGAGGCTACATCCCAGGTATTCTCAGACTTGGAGTTCCTCTCCAGAGTAATCAAAACGGCTGATCTTAATCAAGATGGTTATTTGGATATTTTGGTTGGCACAACATATCAAACCCAAAGTGAATTGTTTTTCGGAGCAGAAGACCTCTCATTCACCCGTGCGACTGATCACCTACCCCAAAAACTTGCCAGCATTGGAGATCTTGAATTTGGCGATGCCGATCTGGACGGTGATTTAGATATCATTCTTGCCGATTGGGGCGCAGGTTCGAATATGAATAATTCCGGTGCAAGAGTAATGCTTTGGCTAAACGATGGGAATGGAAAATTCACGGATGTCACGAAAGTCCAAATGCCTGATTTATTAATTCAATTCTCCTGGGACTTGGAATTCTTTGATTTTGACAATGATTTTGATCTGGATATTGCTGTGTCCTGCAAAAGGTGTCCCACAGGTAGGATTTACGAGAACGATGGTAAAGGATTTTTCACAGATAAGCGAATGCTTCCAGCCTATACAAACAATTATGAGTTCGAACCCATGGATCTAAATCAAGATGGATTCCTTGATCTGGTAACTGTGAATGATGGGGAGATTGTAGATGGAAAATCATGGTCTCGTAGAGAGCACATTTTCATCAATGATAGCGCACAAAGGTTTTCTGATCAGACTCAATACTTGTGGAAGGACGAAGATAATATCGGTGAGGATGACAATAATGTCGCCTTTCTGGATTATGACTCTGATGGAGATCCCGACTTCATTCTAAGTTCCTTAACTGGAGATGATCGATTATTAATCAATGATGGTCAGGGAAAATTTTCCCTTAGGAAAGGAGTGCTCTCTGGAGAGGATACTCCACTGACCCTTTCCTTGGTTTTTGCCGATATCAACAATGATCATAAGATGGATGTAATTATGGGTCAGGGCGAAGGTGAAAGTGGAATTGATGAAAAAATTTACATAGGAGATAATTTGGCTATAGACTCCGCCTCACCAATAATTTCACATTTTGAAGTCAGGGAAGTTCTCGATGGGCGAAAGATTGTTCACGCGAGAATCCATGACAACAAAAGTCCAAGTCTTAGCCACGAATGGAAATCTGTGAAGCTTATTTTGGGAGAGGAATCATTCCCATTGAACTGGTATGGGGAATACCTCTGGAAGTCACCTGAACTTCAATTGGAGCCAAATCTTCCTGTAGAAATTTGTGCAACGGATGCCGCCGGAAACATGGCCTGTCTTAAGATTCAATAACAGGATCAGCTAAGAACATCCTTGACTACATGACCTTCCACATCTGTCAACCTAAACCTTCTACCCTGGAATTTATAGGTTAGTCTTTCATGATCTAGTCCCATCAGATGTAATAGAGTCGCATTCATATCATGCACATGAACAGGATTTTCCACGACGTGGTATCCAAAATCATCAGTTCTACCATAGGTCATTCCCGGCTTTACACCCGCCCCTGCCAGAAGCATTGTATAGGCATCCGGATGATGATCCCTTCCAAAATTATCCTTGGTCAACTCTCCCTGGGAAAAGCAGGTTCTTCCAAACTCTCCACCCCAAACCACAAGTGTATCTTCAAGCAATCCTCTTTGCTTCAAATCCATGATTAAAGCGGCACTGGCCTGATCCACTTCCTTAGCTCGGTCACCAATTTGTTTAGGAAGGTTATCATGATGATCCCAGCCTCCATGGTAAACCTGGATGAACTTAACATCTCTTTCTGCTAGCCTCCGTGCTAGCAAACAGTTGCTGGCGAAGGTACCAGGCTTCTTGCTGTCTTCACCGTACTGTTCGTAAATGTAGTCCGGTTCACCCTTAGTATCTACCGCCTCAGGCACCGAGGTCTGCATTCTGAAGGCCATTTCATACTGGGCCATTTTTGCCTTGATCGTAGGATCTTCCCAAACATCAAAAGCGCCCTTCTGCATTTTTTGTAAATAATCCAGCTGTTCGCGACGGGCTTTCTGGCTTACACCAGGTGGGTCAGTCAGATACAAAACCGGGTCTTTGCCCCCTCTGAATCTTACCCCTTGATGCTCAGCTGGTAAAAAAGCACTCGAATAAAGTCCTGCAAAACCTCCTTCAAAGCCTTCTGTTTTGAGGACAATAAAGGTTGGAAGATTCTCATTATCTGATCCTAAGCCGTAAGATATCCAGGAACCAAAAGATGGTCTTCCTGGCAATTCAGATCCCGTATTGGTAAACATCTGAGCCGGTTCATGCTGGACGGACTCTGTGTACATGGACTGGATCTTACACAACTCATCAGTAACTTTTGACATATGCGGAAGCAAATCACTCATCCACATTCCACTTTGGCCATGCTGCTTAAAGGAATAAGGGGAGCCCACCATTGGGAGAGAATTCTGAGTTGATACTGTCCCGGTCACACGATCTCCTAAAACACTCTCAGGCAAATTTTGTCCATGTCCTTTGATCAGTTGAGGCTTGTAGTCAAACAAATCCAATTGTGAAGGCGCACCAGCCATATACAGGTAAATGATGCGTTTTGCCTTTGGAGCAAAATGAGGCCCTGTCTGTTGGGCAAAGAGGTTCCCAGGATTCAAAAGAGATGCAAAAGAAACCGCACCTAAACCCATAGAAGTCTTGGTTAGGAATTCTCGACGGGTCAATGGAGTATGGATATGATTATGTCCCATATTATCTCTTCATGTAGGTTTCGTCAAAATTGTAAATTGTATTGGCAACCATAGTCAACGCTGCCGCCTGAATATGATCTAGATTAGGATCCAGCTTTCTCGCGCCCACTGAAAGCAAAGAATCAGCACTCAAAGGATTTTCCTTGAAATGATCGAAAGCACTATGATAATGATCCCTGAGGGTGGCCAATAAATCATCACTTGGTGTCATACCTGTTGAAAGCCTAAACCCTAATTCCAATTGCTCGTCAAGAGAATCAGCTTCCTTAATCACCCTTTCAGAAAGAATTTTGGAAGCTTCCACAAACTGCGGATCATTCAAAAGATTCAATGCCTGCAATGGCGTATTGGTATTGACCCTCCTGGTTATACAGAACTCTCTATTCCCGGCATCAAAAGTTATCATGAATGGGGATGGAGAAAACCTTCTTGAGAAGGTATAAAGACTTCTTCTGTAAAGATTTGCTCCAGTATCAGCCTTGTATTTATGAAGTTTAAAAGAAAAGTCTCCGAGCTCCTTCCAAAGCCCCTTTGGCTGATAAGGTTTAGCGCTTGGGCCTCCCTTCTCATCCACGAGCAGCCCACTTGAAGCCAGAGCATTGTCTCTGATAAACTCCGCTGGTAATCGGTAGCTGCTGGATCTCGATAGGTAAATGTTGTCGGGGTCTAATTGATATTTCTCTTCAGTGGCGAAAGAAGATTGCTGATAGGTGGCTGACATCACCATAAGCTTAAGCATATGCCTGAGATCCCAATCACTCTCTATGAATTCGGCCGCCAGCCAATCCAAAAGCTCGGGATGGCTAGGTAAATCACCCTGTATGCCGAAATCC
>CAZLUY010000614.1:0-4430 GCA_964562785.1 uncultured Limnohabitans sp.
ATGATGCATTATTCCATGTATCAAAATATCATCGTGGTGGACCATTATAAAAATGAATGCCACCTTTTCGAACATCAGGTGAGGGGGCAGGAGAGAGAAAGCCACTTGGATGAGATAGAGGTACTTCTTAACAAAAAGAATATTCCGGCCTACAGCTTTTCAACCTCGGGAGAAGAAACTTCCAATTATACAGATGAAGAGTTCCTCAAGGTATTAGATCAAGGCCGCGATCATTGCTTTAAAGGTGATGTCTTCCAGATTGTACTTTCCAGAAGATTTGAAACCAGTTTCAAAGGAGATGAATTTAATGTTTACAGAGCACTAAGGTCTGTCAATCCTTCTCCATACTTGTTCTATTTTGATTATGGCTCTTTTAAGGTCTTTGGAAGTTCTCCTGAAGCCCAGATTGTGGTGAATAATAAAAAAGCCACGATTTTCCCGATTGCAGGCACATTCAGAAGAACGGGTAACGACGTGAAGGATGCGGCTCTTGCCAGAAAGCTTTATGATGATCCAAAAGAGAATTCAGAGCATGTGATGTTGGTTGATCTGGCGAGGAATGATCTTTCTCGTTCTTCAGAGAAAGTGGAGGTTGAGGTATTTAAGGAAATTCAATACTACTCTCATGTAATTCACCTGGTTTCCAAGGTTACAGGTCAATTGCCTATGGATGCCAATCCACTCCAATTAGTGGCGGATACTTTTCCGGCTGGAACATTATCAGGAGCACCAAAATATAAGGCGATGCAACTTATCGATGAGCTCGAGAATATTTCCCGAGAGTTCTATGGTGGAGCTATAGGCTTTCTTGGGTTCAAAGGGGACTTTAATCACGCTATTTTGATCAGATCATTTGTTTCTATGCAAAACAAACTTCGCTTCCAGGCTGGAGCAGGGGTAGTGGCAAAGTCCAATATTCCTTCGGAGCTGCAAGAAGTATCAAATAAGTTGGAGGCACTCAGAGTAGCTCTTAGAAAAGCTCAAGAATTGTAATTATGAAGATTCTGGTACTAGATAATTACGATTCCTTCACTTATAACCTGGTTTATATCTTGCGAGACCTTGGTTATGGCGATGTAATGGACATTGCAAGGAATGACAAGATATCTTTAGACGAAGTGTCTAAGTATGATAAGATCTTATTGTCACCTGGCCCTGGAGTTCCTTCGGAGGCAGGCATTATGCCCGAACTGATCAAAACTTATGCTTCGGAGAAATCGATCTTAGGGGTTTGCCTTGGAAATCAAGCAATCGGTGAAGCTTTCGGATGCTCCTTGTTGAATCTCTCAGAAGTCTTGCATGGAGTCGGTACCTCCGTAGAAATCGAAACTGATCCCATTTTCGAAAACATTCCATCTTCATTTAAGATTGGAAGGTATCATTCTTGGGTAATTAATAGTGATTCATTGAATGACCAATTGAAGGTCATCGCAAAAAGCCCTGATGGGCAAATAATGGGAGTGGCCCATGCATCATATGATGTAAAGGGTTTGCAGTTCCACCCGGAAAGCATTTTGACTGAACATGGGGTTCAGATCATTGAAAACTGGGTTAAGAGTTAGAAATAATAGAAGATGAAAGAAATACTAAACTTATTAATCTCCCATAGCACCTTAGACAGGGAAAAGGCCAGGGAAGTCTTGAAAAATATTGCCACTGGGGAATATAACTCAAGCCAGATTGCTGCATTCATGACTGTCTATCTAATGAGAAGTGTGACGGTAGAAGAACTACGGGGTTTCAGAGATGCGATGCTCGATCTTTGTGTGAAAGTCGAGATCCCGGAATATGACGCAATGGACCTTTGTGGTACCGGAGGGGATGGAAAGGATACCTTCAATATTTCCACACTTTCTTCATTCGTTGTTGCAGGAGCCGGACAGAATGTAGCTAAGCATGGTAATAATGGAGTTTCCTCAATTTGTGGGTCATCTAATCTACTTGCCTATTTCGGTTACAATTTCACCAATGATATGGACGAGATTCGGAGAAGTTTAGACGAGGCAGGGATTTGCTTTTTGCATGCACCACTTTTTCATCCAGCGATGAAGAATGTAGCTCCAATTCGTAGAGACCTGGGCGTGAAGACCTTCTTCAATATGCTTGGCCCGATGGTAAACCCAAGCTTTCCCAAAAAGCAATTGGTGGGAGTATTTAGTCTTGAGTTAGCAAGGCTCTATGGCTATCTTTATCAGGAAATGCAAGGGCACTTTTCTATCCTCCACGCTTTGGATGGTTATGATGAGATTTCGTTAACTGGCCCGTTCAAAATGATATCAAATGATGGAGAAAAGGTTTATTCTCCTGATCAAATAGGGCTCGACACAATTTCTGCTGAATCCATTCGAGGAGGTGAAACGGTTGAAGATTCAGCAAAAATTTTCCAAAGTATTCTTGATGGGAAAGGAAGCAAAGAGCAAAACCAGGTGGTGATAGCTAATTCGGCAGCAGCACTATTTACCGCGAACCCTACCTTAGGTTTTGATGGAGCGGTAGATAAAGCCACTGAAACCTTACTATCAGGGAAAGCCAAGGAAGTATTTTCAAAATTAGTTAATCCAAAAACGTCAATTTCACTGGCGTAATTCAAATGAATATTTTAGATAAAATAGTAGCTCATAAGGCTAAAGAAGTAGCTGAGAAAAGCAGTCTTGTCCCTGTTAAGCTTCTCGAAAGAAGTATTTATTTCGACAGTAAAACAGTTAGTCTTAAATCCTATGTAAATGATGATGAGAAATCGGGAATCATAGCCGAGTTCAAAAGAAAATCGCCATCCAAGGGTCTTATAAATGGGACAGCAACTCCAGAAAAAGTGAGTATCGGTTATATGCAGGCTGGTGCTTCGGCTCTTTCTGTTTTGACAGACTCCGAATTTTTTGGAGGTAGCAATGAAGACCTAAATACAGCAAGAAAATTCAATTACTGTCCTATTCTTAGAAAGGATTTCGTGCTTGAGGAATATCAAATTATCGAAGCAAAATCAATAGGTGCTGATGCAATCCTTTTGATAGCGGCAGTTTTGGAACCGGAGAAGCTGAAGTCTCTTGCATACTTTGCCAAGAGCCTTGGTTTGGAGGTGCTCATGGAAGTTCATGATGGTGAAGAACTCGAAAGAAGTTTATGCGATGGTATTGATTTGGTTGGGGTGAATAATAGAAACTTAAAGACTTTTGAAGTCGATATTAAAACATCAATAGATCTCTCATCCAGCATCCCAGGTGAATTCGTAAAAATATCAGAGAGTGGCTTATCCTCTGTGGATTCTTTAATCGAGCTTCGAAATGCAGGATTTGACGGATTTTTGATTGGTGAGAACTTCATGAAAACGAGTCGGCCTGAGCAGGCTGCTTACACTTTTATTAAAGAATTTCGAGCAAGAGTTAAAGCTGAAAAATTGACTTCCTAAAATGGAAATTAAGGTTTGTGGCATGCGTGATTTGGGAAATGTCAACCAGTTGATTTCCCAGTTGAACCCTGATTGGATGGGACTCATATTCTATCCCAAATCTCCAAGGTTTGTCTCCGTGTCTGATGCTGAAAATTTGAAGCAAATCCATACAAGAAAGGTTGGGGTTTTTGTGAAGGAACGCGTAGAAAAAGTCTTGGAGCTGATTGATAGATTCGACTTGTCAGCCATCCAACTTCATGGTGGAGAAAGCCTGGAATACGTCTCGGAGCTTAGGGAAAGGACTTCTAAGGAAATTTGGAAAGTGATATCAGTCGCTGAAGATATTGATTGGAATCAGATAGGCAGTTTTGAAGGAAAAGTTGATAAATTTCTTTTTGACACTAGCGGAAAAAATCATGGTGGCACAGGAGAACAGTTCAATTGGGAATTGATACATGGCTATCCATTAAAGACTCCTTTCTTTCTAAGCGGAGGACTAGATGCAAATAGTGCAAAAAAGATTAAAGAATTGAGTCAAGCAGTCCCGCAACTTATTGGGGTTGATTTGAACTCAAGATTTGAGATCAGCCCAGGGTTTAAGAACATTGAGTTATTGGTAAGATTTAAACAAGAGTTGAACGGGCAATTGTCCATAAAATAGAAGAGATGATCAGAGTTGATGAAAAAGGGTTTTATGGCAAATTCGGAGGAGCATATATCCCCGAAATGCTACATCCTAACATAGAAGAGCTTAAAGAAAACTACGAGGCGATAACTGAGTCTGAAGAGTTTCAAAAGGAGTTTCAGAGCTTGCTTAAGGATTATGTAGGAAGACCTACTCCTTTGTATTTAGCAGAGCGACTTTCAGAAAAATATGGTGCGAAAATCTACTTGAAAAGAGAGGATTTATGCCACACTGGCGCTCACAAAGTAAATAATACAATCGGTCAGATTATCCTTGCTAAGAAGCTTGGTAAAAAGAGAATCATAGCTGAGACGGGAGCAGGACAACATGGTGTAGCGACTGCAACTGTATGTGCCT
>CAZLUY010000615.1:0-7490 GCA_964562785.1 uncultured Limnohabitans sp.
CCAAAGTCAGAGCATAAACCGAAAATGCTCCATAATGAGAGTCATAAATTTGAATCAGGTTTTGTAAACGTCACGATCCCGGAAAACAATAGTGTAATGCTTTCTTCTCTTTCTGGTCAAAGACTAGGAGTATGGGTAGCACATGGAGAAGGTAAATTTGCACTTCCTGAAGCTGAGTCAAACTACAATTTCGCAATGAAATATAGTTATGAGGCTTATCCAGGAAATCCCAATGGAAGTGATTACTCAGCTGCAGGTTTATGCTCTAAGGATGGAAGACATCTTGCCATGATGCCACATATCGAAAGAAGTTTGAAACCATGGAACTGGGCTCATTACCCACAGGAGAGAAATGATGATTTTACCCCATGGCTTGAAGCCTTTATCAATGCAAGAAAATGGGTTGAATCAAACTAGAGTTGAAACATAATATAGAATTCATATCCTCTCTGAATTTTTCGGAGGGGATTTTTTTTATATTCTGACTCTAAACTCAAGGTAATTTATGGGACTTCAAGCGAACAAGGAAAACGCAATAGCCTTTTACAAAACAGCTTATTTGGGAAACCCCAAAGAGGCCGTTGAGCGCTATGTGGGAGATGAATATATCCAGCATAATCCTGATGTTGCGAATGGCACGCAAGGGTTTATCGATTATTTCGAGAGAATGCAAAATGAGTATCCTGAGAAATCAATTGACTTTGTCAGAGCAGTCGCAGAAGGAGACATGGTTGCTCTACATACGCATCAAATTTGGCCCGGGAAAGATGAATATGTAACCATGGATTTTTTCAGATTTGATGAAAACGGAAAAATTGTTGAGCACTGGGATTCTATTCAACAAATCCCAGAAAAATCAGCCAATCCAAACACCATGTATTAATTTGAATTGAGAACATTAAAAATTGACTCTAACCATAAAACCAAAAGGTAACAGCTTTCGTAACTTTTGAACAGGTTGACGGTTAAGTATTTAGAAAGAATAACCCAAATCATTAACTCAAATAAATCACTTTTTAAAATGGACAAAATCAATCTTGCCCTGGATTGGATTCCGAACATCAATCACGTGGGCTTTTTTGTAGCACAGGAAAAAGGATTTTTCCGAAATCATGGAGTGGAAGTCACCATAACTGATCCTTCCTTCGATGATTATGGCATGACCCCGGCAAAGAAAGTTGAACTTGGAATTGCTGATTTCGCCCTTTGCCCTGCTGAAAGCATTATCAACAATCAGAGAAAGAAGAGAATATTCAACCTTGTTGCCGTTGGCGCTTTACTTCAGTCGGATTCGAATTCCTCCGAGACAAACGAAAATGCTTCGGTTAACCCAGTTGGTCCATTTGAAGGGAACCTCTATAACCCCATGATGGTCGCAGATGAAGCTAACATCCGTAACCGGGAGGATGAATACAAGAGATTTTTAGCTGCAAGCCGAGAAGGATTCGCCTTTTGTAAAGAAAACCCTCAAGAGGCAAGTGAAATCTTAAAGGCATATCTGCCAGGAAAAGTAGATAGACTCGACTTAATCGATTCATTGAAAGCGGCACTACCAAGCTTTGGTATAGGCGATAGTTGGGGAATTATCTCACGCGAAAGAGTGGTACGTTTCTTATCCTGGCTGAATAAAAAAGGATTAGAATTTAGCCGAATTAAACCTCGTGACCTTTACACAAATTCATTATTGAGAGATTGAAAAAGCAAATACCAGCACTTCTTGCTTTTTCCATATTCACTTTAATTGCCTTTTCCTGTTCTGACGACGGAAAAGAGAATGTAATCTCCAGGTTTACAAAAAAAGTGAGCACCAAACCCTATAGATGGGTAGGTGATATAAAGGCAGATTCCTTAATCGATTCACCCGACTTCAAGCCATGTTTTGGAGATGGGAACATAAAGCAGTATTTCAATATTGCCAGCTCCCTCGAGTATGAGGGTGAAAGGCCAGCTCTTTATCGAGAGTTTGAAAACGGGTATAAGCCTGTACAAAGTGATAAGTCCGGTTGGATACGAGTTCGTTTCATTGTGAACTGTAAAGGCGAAACCGGAAGATTCAGACTGCTTTCTGCGAATGAAGATTACGAGGAGATAGAGTTTGAGAAGGCAATCACCGATCAATTATTAGCAATTTCCAAAAGCCTTAATGGATGGAAACTACAACCTGACAGTGATAATCCACAGGACTATTATCAATACCTAACTTTCAAAATGAAGAAGGGTGAAATCATAGAAATTCTTCCATGAAACAGCTCGTCTTTTTTTCTTGTCTCCTATTCGCTTCTATTTCACTCCAGGCTCAGGTCAATTGTGATGCCTTTAAATACATGGGCGACACTACAAAATACAAGGCATGCATCATTGCTGAGGGCAGAGCTGGTCATTATCAGTTCAGCTATGAATATCAACATGCATTGGACAGAGCCATTGAAGTTGATTCCACTTTTTCCAATGCCTACAAGTATAAGTCGACGGCTTATCTCAAAAGCGGAGACTTTGTCAATTGGAAAAAGCTGATGGATAGAGCAGTGGAGTTAGATCCAGTTACCCACCTCTTTTATCGAGGCTGGTGTAGATTCCAGTTTTTCCGAGACTATCAGGGCGCTATTGACGATATTGAATGGCTGGACAGTCTGGTAGACTTTGATATAGGATATGGGCAAAACGGTTTCTACCATCTTGAAATCACAAGGGCGCTTTGCTATAAAGGTCTAGGTGAAGATGCTCAAGCATTAAGCATCATGAAAGCAAAATTGAGCGATCCGGATTACTATGCGGGACCATTTGACTATATACATCTTGGGGTCCTTTACCTTGAAAAAGGAGACCTTAATGCTGCAATAGTCGCCTTAAATAAACAGGAAGAGATCAACGACCTCGCTGAAAACCGATTCTATTTAGCTAAAGCCTTTCAAAACCAAGGCAAGAAAAGTGAGGCAATTCAGAATTTCCAAAAAGCAAGAGAGCTATACCTTGGGGATATGAGAATGATCGATCCATATGCTCCCCAAATGGATAAGATATACCTTGAGGAAATCGAAGCAGCCTTGGCTTCAGTTCAATAGATCTGGACTACGATTCTCGAGTCAAGTTTTCATTCCTTACCACGCATCAAGAATGCTTAGGTCGTACTTGTTGGAAATTGCTACCTTTTACGACTCTTACTAAAGCACCTCTCGAAATCACCTATTATTCTCATGAAGAGACTTTTTTACCCCATCTGCTTCCTTTTAGTATTTAACCTTTCATGCAGCAAACAAAGAATTTCGAAGTCTGACATCAAGCATGCTCAGAATATTTTTGGGATGGAATTCACCCCTTCTCAGATAGCCACCATGCAGGATTATCTCAATTCCAACCTTAGAGGATATGATTCCCTCAGGACATCTCCCCCTGGATTCGATGTGATACCTGCTATGACTTTTGACCCATTTCCTATGGGATATGAATTGAGCGATAAAGAATCAGACTTTCAATTTGAGTTTAATTCTGATCTCCAAATCCCAGATGACAAAAGCGAACTCGCCTTTTACTCGGTTGCTGATTTGTCAGTTTTGATTAAAACCAAACAGATCACTTCTCTTGAACTCACTGAATTTTTCCTTGAAAGAATAAGAGAACACGATCCCAAACTACAAGCGGTAATCACCATAACGGAAGATCGCGCTTTGGATCGAGCCAGACTAATGGATAATGAATTGGCAGAAGGAAAATACAGAGGTCCACTTCACGGTATTCCTTATGGGGCAAAGGATCTTTTAGCAGTCAAGGATTATCCAACGACATGGGGTTCTGAAGCCTATAAGGATCAATACTTGGATGAAAACGCAACAGTAATTGAAAAGCTGGATGAAGCCGGCGCTGTTCTAGTTGCGAAGTTGGTTTCTGGATCGCTTGCCAGAGGGGATGTATGGTTCGGTGGGAAAACGAAAAATCCATGGGATCTTAAACAAGGTGCAAGTGGTTCATCCGCTGGATCAGGTTCGGCGACTGCTGCAGGCTTGGTTCCATTTGCCATCGGGACAGAAACCCTTGGTTCAATTACATCACCTTCCAACAGAAATGGAATTACTGGACTCCGTCCTACTTACGGAAGGGTCAGCAGATATGGAGCCATGACACTCTCCTGGAGTATGGACAAAATTGGCCCTATGTGTCGCTCAGCAGAAGACTGCGCCTTAGTTTTTGAGGCAATGTATGGGAAGGATCCCAACGATATGATGACCATTCAGGCTCCATTTTCTTACAACAACTCAAAGGATGGTAAACCCATGCGCGTAGGCTATTTCAAGGAATTTTTTGAAGCTGATTCATCAAGTTCAAGAGAGAATAACCTAAATATGTTGGAGGAAATCAAAGCCCTGGGCTACACTTTGGAAGAGGTAAAGCTCCCAAAGGCTACCTATCCAAGGGCATTTGATGTAATCCTCAGAGCAGAAGCGGGTGCATTCTTTGACGAGCTTGTACTTTCAGGAAAAAGTGGTGTCTTAGTAGAACAAGACCGGGGGTCAAGGGCAAATTCCCTTCGTCAATCGCGGTTTATTCCGGCAGTAGAATACCTTCAAGCCAATCGCCACCGAAGGATGTTGATGGAGTCCTTTGATGATTGTATTTCGGACTTTGATGTCATCCTAAGCCCCACATCGAACTTCAGACAATTGATCACGACCAATCTTACGGGCCATCCCGTATTGGCTATCCCGACAGGTCTGGATTCCTTAAATCATCCAACCAGCATCTCTCTGATTGGGAATCTTTTCGATGAGGAGAACATATTGGAATTAGGAACCTTGATTCAATCACAAACAGAATTTCATAAGAAAACACCTCCCGGTTTCGAGTAAGGCTTTGAGATAAAATCCTTCCGATTGACATTCGATTTTTTTACCTTTTCTATGCACAAACCAAGGCGCTATGAAAAGAATTTTTATCTCAGTTTTGTCTCTTATTTTTCTGATTTCCTGTAATGAGGAAGTAAAAAAACTTGAACGCCCAACTACCCCGATAGACAAGAAAACCTATGAGGCCAAGATGGACTCAATTTTCAATGCTAAAGTAAATGAAGGTGAACCAGGAATTGTTGCCTTGGTAGCCTTTGACGGTGAAATTCTATATACGGATGGGTTCGGTATGAGGAATGTGTCTGAAGGAGAAAGACTCACTCCTACTAGTAACATGCGGATGGCTTCTGTCAGTAAGCAATTCACTGCACTTTGCATGCTCACTTTAGTCAATGAAGGTAAAATCTCACTCGATGATGATGCTTCTGAATATCTTCCATATCCAATTTTTGAAGGGGTCAAAGTAGAGCAGTTGCTCAATCACACGTCAGGTTTACCCGATTACTACGGACACTTTGTAGATAAGGAAGAAGAATTTGAAGTGATTGAAAATCAAGATGTCCTTGATTGGTTAGCCACGAGTCCTGAGCCACATTTTGCCCCTGGCGAAAGTTGGGAGTATTCAAATACAGCCTATCTCATGGTAGCATTAATTGTTGAAAAGGTAAGTGGTCAAGAGTTTTCTGCTTATGCCAAAGAGCATGTTTTTCAGCCTTCTGGGATGGAAGCGACCAATTACTTCAATCTCGCGAATCCGGTTGAAATCCCTGAACGCTCATTGTGCTATGAGGAGAGCCCTTTGGGCGGGTTTACTGCAGGTGATGGATTCTTTATGAATGGAGTAATGGGAGATGGAGCCGTCTATACCAGCGCCATGGACTACTTCAGGTACGACCAAACACTCAGAAACAAGGCCTTACTATCTGAGGAACTACATGATTTTACTACCCAGGCAAGTTCAGAATACGAGGAAGATGGGGTAAAACAGCAATACGGAATGGGTTGGGGAGTTGGAAAAAATTCAGTTTCGCATACAGGCGGTTGGGTTGGTACTAATACCTACACAAAACGGTTCCTGGACAAGCCTTTGACCATTGCTCTTTTCGCGAATAGAAATGATTTCTTTGAAATGGGATTAATAGGCCAAGCTGAGAAACTCACCCTTTGGTATTTGGAAGATCAAAACCTCATTTCAAATTGATCAAATGAGACGCCGACCTTTTTTAAAAAACCTGACCGCTTTGAGCGGATCTCTAGCCATAGGATCTTTTTCGAGTCTTTCCGCAAAGGAATTTCTTGACCCCTCATTTGCTCCAAAATTTCGCATTGTAACCGCTTCTGATGGACATTTTGGAGAGGAAGGGACAAATTCTGAGACAAGTCACAAAAATCTTATCGAAGCCATTAATGGCGAAAAAGACCTTGATTTCGTCGTGTTAAATGGTGATTTGATTCATGATAAGCCAGAGTTTATGCCTAGGGCAAAAGCCTATTATGAGCAGTTAAACGCTCCTTATTTTGTCAATAAGGGAAACCATGATCGCGTAAGTCCAGAGGTTTGGGAAGAGCTCTTTGGTCAAACGGAAGACTACAGTTTTGTGCATCAGGAGCAGATAGGCATCCTCCTATTAAACTGTTCCAACATCAAAGGAGAATACCTATGTGCGAATCTTGAGTATGCAGAAAAGGTATTATCTGAATATAAATCTCTTCCTCAGGTTTTAGTCTTTATCCATATCTCACAAAATGACTGGACCAGACATGGAATCGTCTGTGATGAGTTTTTGTCCCTTCTGTCTCAATACCCAAATGTGAAAGCTACCTTTCATGGGCATGATCATGACGTAGATGGAATTATGTGGAATAGAAAGAAGCCTTACTTCTGGAGTGGGCATTTTGGCGGGAGTTGGGGAAATCCCAATCCTAGCTACAGGATCATAGAAATCAATGAGGAGGGAAAAATAAGGACTGCCCTTAAGACTGTGGCCGATTCTTCCATTCTCAACGCACATCAAATCTAAATCACCTTCTATTTATGGAGATTCAACCCAGAATCGAGGAAATCAAACCCAAAAAGCTCGTTGGTCTTTCGATGGAAATGAGCGTTGTCAATAACAAAACTGGCGAGCTCTGGAGAACCTTTGGTCCTAGAATCAAAGAAATCACAAGCAGAGCAAGTAAAGACCGGATATCGCTCCAGGTCTACCCAGAGGATTATTTTATCAACTTCTCTCCTACCAAGTCTTTCACCAAATGGGCCTTGGTAGAAATACATGAAGAAAGTGATATTGAAGGACTAAGCAATTTTGAACTAGCTGGAGGAAAGTACGCCGTTTCCCAGTCTCAAGGAATGCCGGGAGACCCCACTATTTTTCAATATATTTATTCTAGCTGGCTACCTTCTTCAGGTTATCAGTTGGACAGCCGCCCGCATTTTGAAGTGCTGGGAGAAAAATACATACCAGGAAGTCCAGAGTCTCAGGAGGAGATTTGGATCCCCATAAAGTAATACGAAATGATCAAAGTTCTGGGAATTCCATACGATGCAAATTCTTCCTTCCTTAAGGGTCCCTCCTATGCCCCAAATCGAATTCGCCTCATGGATTCTGAGGGTTCAGCCAATCGCTTTGCTGAAGATGGAAAAGAGATTAT
>CAZLUY010000616.1:0-3258 GCA_964562785.1 uncultured Limnohabitans sp.
GACTCTTCCCCTGCCTCAATACCCTGAGAAAGCTCATCAATCGCATGGGGCTGATCGCCAGTTGGCTCGTAATCAGATATGATTTTAAATTCCATAATTAAGCGTACTAACCCAACACGATTAGCTAGACAATTGGTTTAATCAAAAGCCTGATTTTAGCTTCCCAATATTATAATAGAGATAATTTGTCCTCAGAATAATAACCAGGAAAAGAGGCACCAGACTTGGATGGAATGATTGCCACCCTAAAATCCAAAATACCACAGCAGCATCTGCCATAATCAAGGCGAAAAGCAGATACTTTCTCACCCATGGTTTTAAGTCTTTCTTAAGAAGAGTAAGTGCCAAAATCAAATGTCCAGGAAATGCCCAAAGTAGATTCCAATTGGATTTGGTTGCGATATGCTCTGTCCCAAACCAAAGAAGGAATATCACCACACCCAAAATCCCCAGAACTCCAAAAAGTCCTACATCATAACCGATGTAGAGTCGTTTTCTTTTAAATCCTAAATAGGTGATAACTCCAAAAAGAATCGCTATAAGCCAAAGCAACACGTAGGGATTGAATAATCCCCAGCTCGCTGGCTGCGCTGGAGGGAAGGTTAAAATTTCCCTTGTGTCCTTCACCAATGGTCTTCTTACACCATCTTCAGCAACTATTTCAGCTCTGGCAAAAGATTCTGCCATGTAGTCCGGAAGAAATTGGGCGTCGAAGGGACTCGCTTCGACATCAATCACTGCGCCCAAAGCCAAGTCAATCCCAAAATCTGCCCATACATTGCTTAAAATATATTCATCAATCAGGTTTCTAAAAGTTTTGGGTTCTTCTACCTCCTCAGGTTCATTCCAGTCCAACTCTCTACCAACAGCAAGTTCAATTGCATCCCTAATTCTAGTAGCGCAGTTGTCATAAAAGAAATCATATCGATAGGATCGTCGGTCCGGAAGCATATTCACTTCCAAAAATTCTATCAAAGCCAAATTCTGCTTCAGGCTTAGGCTCAGTGCCTGTTCTTTGACACTTCTTTTCTCATTCGCATATGCCTGAATAAAGTTGGCATAGGTGGTAACTGATAACTGATAATCCAGGGTTCTACGTGCAAACTTGTAAAGGAAAAATGGAGTGTCGAAATCAAAGGTTCCATAGTTAAAAACCATATCGCGACCCGAGCTCATATCCAGAACACGGATAGCGCTATGGCCAAAAGCCGAGTAAAGCTCACTTCCAGGATCACAGGTCAGAAGGCTTATCCTAAAGACTTGGGCCTTAGAGATATTAACTCCAAGAAAAAGGAATAAAAACAGACCTACTAATACTTTATTTTTCAATTCTTTTTAGTTAACTTATTATACTTTTTCAGGAATTTTTCGATGCAATTTTTTAAGCTCAATATTCCTCCCGGTGACTTTTTTACACGCCGAATATACAGGTTATTCTTTTCAATTTTGTTGCTTGGACTCACCTGCAGTTATCTGTATTGCCAAGATACTAATGCCTATCGTACCATTTCATCTGGACTGTTCTCTGACATTGGAATTTGGGAAACTTATGACGGCATTTCTTGGCAGTCTGCAAGTTCGATTCCGGGTTCTTCAAATGACATCTACATAGACCAAACGCATACTTTGAGTCTCTTAGTCGATCAAAGTGTTAAATCCTTATTTATCAATTCTGAAACTGGTGCAGGTCAGAAACTAATTCTTAATGGAAATGCTCTAGAGATTTATGGCACTCTACAAGCCTTCTCTGGAACCGCACCTGGTTCGCCCGCAGGAACGTGGAACTCCACAAATTGGATCGGAAATAGTATTGATAGCAGACTGGTATTCAAAGGGAATTCCAGAATCATAATCCCAAAAGATAGTTGGAGTGGCTTTTCGATTAGAAGCCAATATTCCGTCATCTTTGATCCTGGCGATGGTATTGAATTAAGGATTCAGGAACCGTTAAAAAGCATGAGATTTATAGTCAGGTCCGGTACTCTCATACAGGAGCTTGACACTTCGGTAAGCCCCGGAGATTGTGCCACCTTATCCTTCAATACAGAAAATTTCTTTGCACTTGATGAATATGGAGAGCTGATCATTGAAGATGGCGGAATTTTTATATCAGAATGTAATGAGGATATAATTTTCCGATCATCTACCAAAAGTGCTGCTGACCTCAAACTAGAAGATGGAGGGGAAATAATTCTAAGTGGGGATAACCCTGAGATGGAGGTGGTGAACTATCAGCTGGATGGAAAAATTACTTTCGAGTCAGGCTCTTCTTCCAAGTCATTTGTCTCCAAGTCCTTTAGCACTTCTAACCTTCCGCTGACTCTTCATGATCTGGAGTTACGGTCCTCCGAGGATCTTATCCTCCCGACAAACCTGACCCTAACTGGAGATTTAATCCAAAGTAGTTCTGGAGAATTCGACTTTACCTCTACCAGTCTTGAACTCTCTGGTTCGGAAAATCAAGAGATTAATGACTTTCCATTAATCGTTTGGGACTTGACTCTAAATAAGCCTTCAGGAGAAGTGTCTCTTAATCGAGACCTTACCGTCCTTTCTACCTTAAAATTAATTGAGGGAGGTCTGGACTTAAATCAAAATGAACTAAGTGTCAATTTACTTGGGACAGGTGGTTTGAATTATATCAATGGTTATTGGCGAGACTTATCTCTCTTCAACTATTTCAATCTCCCCTCCACCTTGGACCAAACTAGTTTCACTCTTCCTTTTCTTGACCAATATCAGGGTGGGACAAGAAAAGTTCAACTGCTTGGCAATTCTCCAAATGGCAATCTGAGTGTCTCATTGACGGAATATGAAGGAGCTGATTATGACCCGATGTTCTCAGATTCTGATGGTACCCCAATTCTTTACCGACTATTTAGTTATTTCACTTTTTCAGGCTTATCTCCAAGTACAAATTCGATGGAGCTTAGGATTTCAGCGGATGAGTTGATAGTTGATAATGTCGATGACTTGAGAATTGTGGCAACAGGATATCCTGCTCCTGGATCTCATCTCCCTGGCCTGGACCCGTCAGAACTCTGGGCCAGACGAACCATCAATTTTGAGGATCTGGAAGGTCCAAACCTAACCATTGGAAGTTACCGAACCCTAAGCATACTGCCGGTTACCTGGTTGGATTTAGAAACCAAAGTTTCTTCAAATCTTACCCTTATCCATTGGACTGTAAGCAGCGAAAAAAACAATGAAAAATTCGAAATCTATCGCAGTTCGGATGGACTGTCTGAGTGGATAAAA